>JAQVCP010000110.1 GCA_028689735.1 Hespellia sp.
TCCGTCAGCTTCAGGAGGCAAATAATCAGCTCTTGATGGATAACGATAGTCTTCGTCAAATGTTGACCCCGGAGATGAGGGAGGCACAGAAGCTAAAAGAATATGTTGGACAATTAAATGCACAACACCAGCAACTCCAACAAGCGATTAACACAACGAACTATTATTTAACAGAACGGAATGAAGAGATACGGAAATTAGACGAGACAATTGCGTCTAAAAAGAATCAGATTATTGAACTGGATGACGCTATTCTTTTGCAAGAGTTTGGAATGTATACACCTGTCTATAATTTGATGAATTCGGAAGCGTATAAAGATCGATTGGTCATTATCAGGCAGAAACAAAAAGACATGGTCAAAAATAATACTGCATGTACATTTCCACAAACATTCACGTTGGATGGAAGTCTAACGAAAGGAAAGAAGCTTGTAAAGGATAATGTAAAGCAGATCCTCCGCGCGTTTAATAATGAGTGTGATGCGGTCATTGATAAGGTGAAGTTCAATAATATCGAATCCATTCGTAAGAAAATCGA
The DNA here is from genome assembly GCA_028689735.1 of Hespellia sp. Taxonomy (GTDB): domain Bacteria; phylum Bacillota; class Clostridia; order Lachnospirales; family Lachnospiraceae; genus Hespellia. Next base: position 539 of record JAQVCP010000110.1, read on the forward strand.
AAAATCTTATAATGACCTCAATAAGATGAATGCTGGAATGCAGATTGCAATCGTATATACATATTTGCAGTATAAGTTGGAGGAGTTGAACCTTTGTTACGAATATGCCGTGAAAAAGCAGGAAGAGAAAGAAGAACAGAAACGGATTCGCGAGCAATTACGTGAAGAAGCCAAGCTTCAAAAGGAGATTGAAGAAGTCAGAAAGACCATTGAAAAAGAAAAGACGCATTATGAAAATGCTCTAGATAAGTTGCAGAAACAGATTGATGTTGCGTCTGATGAAGAAAAGAGCAGCTGGGAAGAAAAGAAAGCAGAAATTCTGGCGCAGTTGGAAGATATTCAGAAATCCATCACAGATATCGATTATAGAGAAGCAAATAAGCGCGCAGGATATGTATACGTCATCTCGAACATTGGTGCTTTTGGTGAAAATGTATTCAAGATTGGAATGACTAGAAGACTAGAGCCAACTGAACGAGTAGATGAATTGGGAGATGCTTCGGTTCCGTTTAATTTTGATATCCATGCCATGATATTTTCGGAGGATGCTCCGGCGCTAGAGACTGCGTTGCATAAGGCGTTTGAGGAGCGAAAACTGAATATGGTGAATACGCGGAGAGAGTTCTTTCGGGTAACATTGGATGAGATTGAAGCGGTTGTGAAGAAGAATTTTGATAAGACAGTGGAGTTTACTAGGGTGGCACCGGCGGAGCGGTATAGGGAGAGCTTGATGATGAAGCGGGAGATGAGAAAATAAAAAATATATGATGAAACGAAGATGATTGAGGGTCATGAATTGAAATATGGAGAAAAGATATCAAATGTTAAGAAAGAACAGGAAGGAATGAGAAAAAATATATGGCATTGATATATTTATTTCATCCGGAAACTTATCCAGAAGAAATTATTGAAATAAGGGATAGACTTCAGATGATTCCTCAGGATGCAAAAAAGTATCTGATTGAGGTAAAGTATTTGAGTGATTATACATCTTCAGCAATGTGGGAAACCGATACACCATTTGGGCAGATACATGCAGAGTTGATGCAGGAATTGAGTAAACATGAAATAGTTGCATATCATAATACGCGATTGTTAAATGGAGAGTCAATAAGAAATATGGGAATAATTTTTTCGGACGAAAGATATGAGGAGTCAATAAAAAAATCTATGCAAATCACTGGCATAGAGGGCGAAAGAATTGAAAAAATTCTTTCCATTATCATTCATGAAAGAGATAGATGGGAAGAAGGAACATGTAATAGGCGAAAGAATAAAATATGTTTTATATATGATTGGGATTATTATAAAGACTACGATAAGTTCCTTGCAGTATATGGTGGGGAATTTGTGGAGTTTGGTTTGTCAAATTACGCAGATGAGAAATTAGGGTTGCGTGAATATAAGGATATTATTAAAATAGGGCATCCGTATGTAATAGAATTTTCAATTCCGTTTTCTGAATTAGATTTTTTTGACCAGCAAGATGTGGCGCGATATATGTTAGAAGAGTGGATTCATTTAGATGTAAGACATGATGAAACAAGACATCAGTACGATGGACATATCGAAAGGGAAATACCGCCAGAGAAAATTATAAACATTCATGAGGTTAAGGACGAATTTGTAAAGATGGACGAATACTTGTTCAAATATTGAAACATAGATGAATGTCTATTGAGACCTGTGGAAAGTAGAGGTGATGATGATGTATTTGCCATTAGCATATATTAATAGATTCAGTGAATTAACAGATCTTTATTGTAGCAATCTTCGTGCAGATTGTGAACCAGAGATGTTATTAGAAATGGTTTCAGATCCTAACTGGGGAACTGCTGAATATTCAGGACCTAATAAGGAGAAGTACTATTTAACCTATAATGAATTTGATAGAAATTTTTTTGGTATGAATCATGTTAGTGCTTGTTTTGCTGTAGCAGCATTTGTTGGAATATGGAAAACTCATAAAATTGTATATGAGCCGGATTACGATTTTTCAAAAGCACTTTTAGGAACTAATCAATTACGAGTATATCCAGATGTCATAAAACATTTGCCATATAGCACATTCTATTTGGATTTTTCAAAAAATGGGTTGTTCACGTATGAAGGATTTTTCGTGCAGGTGAAGGTATATGATACAGGCACTATAAGAATATCTTCACTTCCAACCGAAAATAATTATTCTTATATACCAGTGAAAGAATATGAAAAAGAACCCACAGCATATTCAGATGCATTTTGGCTAACACCGGAAATGTTTACTACAGAAAAAGGTATGAGTTATTTCGATTATGATCTTTGTCATGACTCTATTAACACATCAGATAGCTATAAAACGCAATGGTTTCTTGGCGGACTAAGTAATTTTAGATTGTTTTTGTTGCAGTTCCTTATGTATTTATCATCGAAAGAACCCGATATTGCTGAGAGTCAAGACACAGTGAACACATATAGGCCATCTGAAATAGTAAGAAACAAGTATTCTGAGATTCAAAAATGGGATGTAGGAGTTAGATATGGTGCAAAAATACGGTGCTTTAATAAACAGAAAATGCAGCAACCAGGTTTATGTCATGCTGAAAATAAATCAAGTACAAAGCGCCCTCATATGAGAAAGGCTCATTGGGAACGATATCACACTGGGAAGGGAAGAGTAAATCTTACAACAAAATGGAAAGAACCAGTATTTATAAATGGAGATTCTGATGACATTATTTCCACTATTCACATTGTCACGAATAAAGAGGCTGAGGGATCATCTGGAGAAGAGCTTGTTAAACAGTATTTACAATCAAGGAAGATTGAGTTTTCCAAAGAGTATTATGTTAGAGAAATTAGAAAAAGATATGATTTCTCAATTACGTTAAACAATAGGATGGTTTTTATAGAATTTGATGGAGAACAGCATTTTAAAGCGATTAATCGTTGGAAGGGGAAGAGGGGGTATTTGGAAAGGCTGAAATCTGATGCAGAAAAGAACAGTTATTGTTGCCGGAATAATATCCCGTTGTTGAGAATTCGATTTGACCAGGCATACTTGGTTTCAAATATGGTTGACGACTTATTAGCACATCCAGAAACATATAATGTGAGAATGAATACTTTTCTGACCAAGGAAGAGTATTATAGTATTTGTGAATGATGAAAATCATTGGAATCTTTGCCATAGAAAAAAAGTAGAAAAAATTCATAGACCCTACTTGACATACGCTGACGAGGCGCATCACACATCGGCGGATTCCTATAAGAAGGTAATGGATTATTTCACACCACAGTTTTCGCTGGGTATGACAGCGACCCCGGACAAACGAGACGACAATATGGAAGGTAGAAATGTGTATGAGATTTTCAATTACCAGATTGCCTATGAGATTCGTCTGCAAAATGCAATGGAGGAAGATTTGCTCTGTCCGTTCCATTATTTTGGAATTACGGATTTGAGTATCATTGAAGATTCGGGAAGAAGTAAAGAAGCGCAGGTTGAGAATTTCCGCAATTTAACCAGTGATGAGCGTGTTGCAAATGTAATGAAGCAGGCGAAGTATTTCGGACACAGCGGCGATCGTGTGAAAGGATTGATTTTTGCAAGCCGTGTGGATGAGGCACGGGAATTGTCGAATAAATTTAACGATAAGGGCTGGAGAACAATGGTTCTCACAGGCGCTGATTCGGAAAATGTGAGGGCAGAAGCGATTGAAAGACTGGCGGGCGAAGACAGTGAGGACGCGCTTGATTACATCGTGTCGGTTGACATTTTCTCGGAAGGTGTGGATGTACCGGAGATTAATCAGGTTATTATGCTCAGACCAACACAGTCGCCGATTGTGTTTATTCAACAATTGGGGCGTGGGCTTCGTAAAGCTGAGGATAAGGAATATGTGGTTGTCCTGGACTTCATTGGGAATTATAACAATAACTTTATGATTCCGATTGCGTTGTCGGGGGACCGCACTTACAACAAAGATAATATTCGTCGTTATGTTGTGGAAGGTGGACGTGTGATTCCAGGAGCGAGTACCGTTCATTTTGCCGAGATTTCCAGAAAACGCATTTTCCAGTCCATTGACCAGGCGAACTTTAGTGATATTAAATTGATTAAAGAGAATTATACAAATTTGAAGAACAAGCTGGGGCACATTCCGGCGTTGATGGATTTTGATAAATACGGAGAGATGGATGTGCTTCGTATTTTCAATAATAATAGTCTTGGATCGTATTATAAGTTTTTGGTGAAGTACGAGAAGGAATATACGATTCGATTGTCAGAGGACGAAGAGAAAGTAATCGAATTCATTTCCAAAAAGCTTGCGAGTGGAAAGCGAATTCATGAGTTAGAGCTACTGAATCGAATGATGACATATCAGCATGCCCTGATGGGGATTTTGCGGAAATCACTTCAGGAGAAGTATCATATTTCTATGAATGAGGATTGTTCGGAAAATGTGGTGAACATCATGACGAACGAATTTCCTTCTGGTTCAGGGAAGAAGACTTATGAGCAGTGTGTATTTTTGCATGAAGAGGGTGCGGATTATAGAGTATCTACAAGTTTTCAGACGATGCTTAAGGATCCGGAGTTTTATCAGATTGTGAAAGAACTGGTGGAATTCGGCATTTCCAGATATAAGCTGAATTTCAGTGAGCATTATCAGGATACGAATCTTGTACTGTATCAGAAGTATACCTATGAGGATGTTTGCCGGCTGCTGAATTGGCAGAACAATGAGGTGCCGCTGAATATTGGTGGGTATAAGTACGATAAGAAGACGAAGACATTTCCGGTGTTTATCAATTATGATAAGACGGAGGATATCAGTGATACTACGAAGTACGAGGACCATTTCACAAGCGCAGGGATGCTGGTCGCCATTTCCAAAAGCGGGCGGAGTCTGCAGTCGGAGGATGTGCAGAATTTCCTGAAGGCGCGGGAGCGTGGAATTGATGTACAACTGTTCGTGCGGAAGAATAAGGATGATAAGATCTCGAAGGAGTTCTATTATCTGGGCCGGATGTATGCGTCGGGGAATGCGAAGGAGTTCACGATGGCGAATACGGAGAAGTCGGCGGTGGAGATTGAGTGGGTGCTTGAGACGCCGGTGCGAGAAGATGTGTATGAGTATATTGTGGGGTGAGTTGGGGACGTAGTATAGTTCAAAAGTACTACGTCCTGAATTGAGTTTATGTGAGAACAGGAGATTAGAGATGAAGACAGTACGAGTGGTAGCAGCGATTATTAAGAACAATGGAAAGATCTTTGCGACGCAGCGTGGCTATGGAGAGTTCAAGGATGGATGGGAATTTCCAGGAGGGAAGATTGAAGTAGGTGAGACACCGCAGGAGGCTTTGGTGCGTGAGATTCGTGAAGAGCTGGATGCGGAGATTGCGGTTGGAGAGTTGCTTGATACGGTGGAATATGATTATCCGGCGTTTCATTTGTCGATGGACTGCTTCTGGTGTGAAGTTGTTTCAGGAAATCTGGTGCTGAAGGAGCATGAGGCTGCGAGGTGGCTTGGGAAGGACGAGCTGGGGAGTGTGGAGTGGCTGCCGGCGGATTTGGGGCTGATTAAGAAGATTGAAGGATAAAATGCATAAATTGCTGTTAAATGAACTGACAGAGATAACGTAGGAGAGAAATCTAAATGAATGAGATAATACCAGTAGCAGAGCTTGCTACTCTAGGCTCCGCTTTTGCTCAATTTCCAACAGTGTTTCGAACAATGCAACAAGCAGTTACAACGGCAATTTCTAGAGAAGGATTATTTCGATGTGTATTTCCCAATGGTGTAACTGGAAAATTGTTTGAGGCGAAAGATGGAATGGGTTTTTGGGGTGGAATAGCAAAGGATAGTGGCGGATTAGCACAGGCACGATGAATACCTGTAGAGGAACAAGTTATTTCTAGTAATGTTACTGCAACGCTACCAATTGCTCCTTCTACAATTTTAATGGCAGTAGCTATTTTGGCGATGGTGAAAGAAGTCCATGATATTAAAGAAGGAGAGAAAGAAATTATTGGCATCTTGGAGCGTGACAAAAAGGCACAATTAATAGTAGACTATGAAATATTGATGGACTATTTAAGCAATATAATACAATGGCTAATAAACCAGTGGAAGTTTTATGGGACGAAAAAGTCATCAGTTTAAGTTATTATAAACAAAAAATACTTGCAGCAGAAAATAAATAAAGATTTGATGTGAGCAGGATTTTACAAAACATAGATGCTATGCTTTCAATAGCTATGTTGTGTTGCAAATGCCTTAGTAGTAAACATTGAGAAACAATATGATAAAATGTTAAGCCCTCACATAAAAGAATATCGCATAATATGCTTAAGAAAGGTAGAACTAGCATGAACAACAATTTTTCTTTTTTTAATCGATTGAAAGAACCTGTGATCTTAAAAGCGGACAACTCTGCTGAAGAGCAGCTTGAACAACTAAATGCATTGGCACCATTTCTTAATGATGAGGGTAAGAGTCTTCTGGGGATGGATATTAAAAAGTTGGAATATGGAATTGTTGGTGAGAAGAATATCCTTTTTGAGTTGAAGAACAGTCATATGCCGATGTATATCATCCATGACTTGTACCTATCAGATGGAGAGAATACTGCACAGATAGATTACTTGGTATTTACGAAGAAGCTTTGCTTTGTTATTGAGTGTAAGAATCTTTATGGGAATATTGAGATTAATGAGAAAGGCGAGTTTATCCGTACGCTGCATTTCGGTAAGACATACAAGAAGGAAGGCATTTACTCGCCACTCACACAGAATCAGCGCCATATGGATTTGTTAAAGAAAATCAAAAGCGATAAGAAGAATAATGTTATCATGAAAGCTATCAGTAATTGGAATTTTAACAGCTTTTATCAGTCGGTGATTGTGTTGGCGAATCCAAGCACGGTATTAAATGACAAGAAGGCTCCAGCGGATATAAAGGGAAAGGTAATCCGAGCAGATCAGCTGATTCAATACATACAAGATGCGGTAAGTGCATCAAACGAGCTGGCTTCGTCCGATACGGAGTTACATGACTGGGCAAATAGGTTCTTAGAGTTTGGTACAGTGTGTAAGATAGATTATCTGGCCAAGTACGAGAAGTACAAAGTGGAACAAACGAAAGAGCAGAAATCAGAAGAGAAGCAACCCAAAGAGGAAAAAACACAAGCGGAATCGGTGCATGTGGCTGCAGGACAGAATGTTGCGGGCCAAGGTGCAGATAAAGCGGATTTGTTTGCTGAGTTGAAAGCATATCGCTTGAGCAAGAGCCGCGAAGAAGGAATCAAACCGTATTACATTTGCAATGATAAGCAGCTGGAAGATTTGATTCAAAAGATGCCGAAGAGTAAGGAAGAGCTACTTACAGTATCTGGATTCGGAGAGACGAAAGTGGAAAAGTACGGAGATGAAATATTGGAGATAGTGAGAATGCGTGATTAATACAGAAGTAACGCTGATTATCATCAAAGATAAAAAACCTCGGATGCCCGTTTTATGCAGGTTCCCGAGGTTTCTATTTTGGCCCTGTTTGATAAAATTAGGAGTAATTTGATGATTATATTTTTTGTGACTTGCTATGCTCTCTGTTCACAATAATAATTTTATCAAGTTTGGCTCTTAAAATCCATCCGATTCCAATCATTGCCAATGCAATGCCAATGGAGATGATTTTTCTGGTTGGATCAGGGCAGTACAATGCACCTGCTAATATTCCGACTCCCGCACCTCCAAAGAAGTCACAGAAATGTTTTTGGCGAAGTAATAGTTCGTTGCTTTTAATAATAGAAACTAC
>JAQVCP010000002.1 GCA_028689735.1 Hespellia sp.
AAACTGCACGAAAAAAGATTTGAATTCTCATAAAACCGTGCACTTAATTATACCATTTTAGAGTGAAGATTGCAGTAAAATCAATGGTTACAAGCTGATTTTTTGATTAATCAGCAGACACTATTTAAGAAGTATTAATTTGTTGAAGTACTAGAGAAAATGTAAATCAAAAAGCGAGTGCATAATAAAGTCCTCAAAAATTGCCAAGTTAGAGAACCAGTTTTTTAAACAAAGAACAGCAGAAGAAGTGGCTGCGGAAGGGACAGGATGGTTGGCTCTTGCCGTCTGACCTTACCGCTACCTACCCCTGCCGCACCTTGAATTCCCGCACAGCATCCAGAAGATCTGCACCATATTTTTCGACCTTCTTCGCTCCGAAGCCAGGTACCTCCAATAGTTCCTTTTCACTTCCCGGCATTCTCTGAATCAACAGTTCCAGCTGCTTGTCCGTGCAAATATAATATGGCTTGATCCCCTCGGCTCTGCTCTTTTCCAAGCGGAACTTTTTCAACTCTGCAAATAATTCCGTATAATCTGTCTCACTGATTTTTTCCATCTTGGAAGGTGACTCAGCAACAGTTACAGAAACAGTTTCCGTAACGGCTTCTGTAACTGCCTCATTAATTCTAAACTTTTCATACTTTGCCAAATAGTCTGCCTTAACTTCTGTATCCCACTCCAGAATCCCTTTGGCCCAGGCACGCATTTCCGCATCTGTATATCCAAGTTCCCTGGATGCTTTCACCGCTTTCTTGATATGACCAATAAGCTGATCCGCGCGAATCACCTTATCCTTGATATCAGAAGGGGCTTTTTTATCATTCAGGACCGTATTAGGATTCGCCAATACCACTATTGCCTGGTAAAAACCGTTAAAATTCCAATCACTCAGGACTTTCGAGATAAAGTTGCTTTTTTTATCGCTTTTAAGTTTTCTTAGCAAATCCATATGTCTCTGATTCTGTGTGACAGGAGAGTAAATGCCTTCCTTCCTATAAAATTTCCCATAGTTTACACTACGAATAAACTCCCCCTTCTCATTAATTTCAATATTTCCATAAAGATTTTTGCATTCAAGAACAAAGCAAATCTTTTTCGTGAATACCAGATAATCTATCTGTGCCGTATTCTCGCCATCTGATAAATACAGATCATGTATGATACACATTGGCATATGACTGTTCTTCAGTTCAAACAAAATATTCTTTTCACCGGTAATCCCATATTCCAGTTTTTTAATATCCAGATCCAGAAGTGTTTTACCCTCTTCTGTCAGAAATGGCGCCAGATCTTTTAGCTGTTCCAATTGCTTTTCAGCGCTGTTATCGGCTTTTAATACCTCTGGTTCTTTCATTCGGTTAAATATGCTGAATTTGTTTTCCACTTGTTCTCTCCCTTGTAATTGCATCGCATTCTTTCGTATCCCCATTCATACTCTGAAGCATTTTAAGAAATATCTTTTTTATTTATTATAGGGAAAGGTACCTGAATTTTCAAGCAATCCCTGTTTTTTCTTATGGCAGGAAGTATGTCAAGAAACAAAAAGCAAGCAGTTTCCCCGCCTGCCATAATAGATTTTAAGGGAAGCCGGCCATATATGCATCACTTCACCCCCGGAGGAGTGTGCTATAATGAGATCATGGTATACGGCATAAAAACGTATGGAAGGCAGGCAAATATAAAATGAACATTGTAGTTATTGAAGACGAGCCAATTATTCGAAATGAATTAAAAATCTTATTAGAAAATGCACTCTATGAAGTGACGCTGATAGAAACGTTTGACCATGCAGCAGACTGCGTATTACAAACGCGGGCAGACTTAATTCTGTTGGATTTAAATTTGCCGGGCATATCGGGATTGGATATTTGCACGCAGATCCGCGAAAAATCAGAAATACCTATCATATTTCTCACAAGCAGAACTTCATCTATGGATGAACTGACCGGCATGCTAAAAGGTGGGGATGACTATATAACAAAGCCCTATCAGGCACCATTGTTACTGGCACGCATTGCCGCAGTCCTGAAGCGGACCAACCCGTCGGCATCGAATGAAGTCTCCATATTGAAGGTGAAGGAAGTAGAGCTGAACTTAGCCCGGGGATGCATCTGTCATAAGGACAAAAAAGCAGAATTGACGAAAAATGAATTAAAGATCTTGCACTACTTGTTTTTGCATGCAGGAGAAATTGTGTCAAGATTGGATCTGGTAGAATATCTTTGGGATAATCAGGTATTTATTGATGATAACACGCTTAGTGTAAATGTGACACGAATCAGAGGGAAATTAAAATCGATTGGGATTGAAGATTTTATCGAGACAAAACGTGGAATGGGGTACCGCATATGAGCTTTTGGTCATATTTAAAAGATAAATTTTTATTGTTGCTGCTTCAAGCCGTGTGTATGTGTATTATGGGTGTGTTCCTCTGTCTGACAGGCTATCCGGTTGCAGATTTTTGGCTGATTCTCATAGCATGGTTCGTGATCTTATCTGCATGGCTGATAACAAACTGGCTGGAGAGACGCCGGTATTTTCAAAAGATGGACAGAATACTGGAAGGGTTAGATCAAAGATATCTTTTGGGAGAACTGATGCCAAAGTCCTGGCATTTGGAAGATAAGTTATACCAGGGAATGATACGAAAATCAAACAAAGCAGTTATTGAACGGATTCATCAGATCGAAGAGGAAGAAAGTGATTATAAGGAATATATTGAAGGCTGGGTACATGAAATCAAGGCACCAATTACAAGCATATCTTTAATCTGTGAGAATCGCAGAAAGCAAGGCGATTCGGAATATGGAACAGTAGGACTTGAAAACCAGAAGATTGAAAATTATGTAGATATGGCACTTTATTATGCGCGTTCGGAGGAAGTGTATAAGGACTATATGATACAGGAGACTTCCCTGGAGGCAGTAGTATATGAGGTTCTTTCTAAAAACAGACAGTTTTTGATAGAACACCAGATACAGGCGGAAGTGGATTGTCAGGATAAGGTGTACACAGACGGCAAATGGATATCGTTTCTGCTGAATCAGATGATTCTAAACAGTGTAAAGTATAAGAGTGAGCATCCATTACTTAAGATTTATACAAGAAAGACGGAAAAGAGTGTCCTGCTTATTTTGGAAGATAATGGAATTTGTATTCGCAAGGAAGAACTGTCCCGTATCTTTGATAAAGGATTTACAGGCAGCAATGGGCGCGCCCATGAGCGTGCAACAGGTATGGGGCTGTACATATGTAAAAAACTGAGCAGCAAATTAGGAGTTGATCTACGCGCAGAATCTACATGGGGAAAGGGCACAAAGATGATGATAGAGTTCCCAATTAGCACGTATCTTTCAAAAATGTAAGGTTAATGTAAGTAAATCACATACAAAAGCAGCAATTCTGTTGATAACATATTCTTAGAGCATGTTTAAAAAATCATTCCCGCGATTTGTGCATCCTGCCTTTTAAACACGCTCTAGAAAAGACAAAGAAAGAGGCGAATGGAAAATGAGCAATTACATACAGGTATGTGATGTAGAAAAATATTATGGAAATGATGTCAATGTTACGAAGGCGGTAGACCGGGTCAGCTTTCAAGTAAATAAAGGGGAATTTGTGGGCGTAATGGGTGCAAGTGGCTCGGGAAAAACCACGCTTCTTAATATGCTCGCAACCATAGACCATGTGACTGCCGGGCATATTTTTTATGAGGACACGGATATTACAGAATTATCCGAGGATGCGCTTGCAGATTTCAGAAGAGATAATCTGGGGTTCGTATTTCAAAGCTATAATCTGCTGGACACATTAACAATCGAAGAGAATATCATCCTGGCCCTTACCGTTCATGGAAGTAAGAAGAAGGAAATACAGAAAAAAACAGAGAGAATGCTGAAATTACTAGGACTGAATGAGGTGCGGGGACAGTTCCCGTATCAGGTATCCGGAGGTCAGGCACAGCGGTGTGCCTGTGCGAGAGCATTGGTCAATGACCCGAAGCTGCTGCTGGCAGATGAGCCGACGGGAGCTTTAGATTCGAAATCAGCCCAGATTTTACTGGAGACATTTACAAAGCTGAATGATCAGATGAAAGCGACCATTCTGATGGTTACACATGATGCGTTTTCTGCCAGCTACTGCACAAGGATTTTATTTTTGCGCGACGGTAAAATCTTTCATGAGCTGGTACGCGGTCCGAAGAGCCGGAGAGAATTTCTGCAGGAAATTCTGGATGTCCTGTCCCTGACGGGAGGTGAGCTGGACCATGATGAATAAATTATCCTTTCGCAATATGCAGCGCTCGATGAAGTACTATCTGATTTATGTTATGACGATGAGTGTAATTACTGCTTTTATGTATGCGTTCAGCAGCTTATTTTTTGACAGGGAACTGTCAGGAACATTTGAAATGAACGGAATTATGGAAGCAATGATAGGGATCGCCACGTTCTTTATCGTATTGATTGTCGCATGGCTCATCAACTATATGGTAAAGTTCATGCTGGAAAAGAGGAGTACGGAATTTGGAATTTACATGCTCCTTGGAATGAAGAAAAAGAAGATCGCTGACTTGTATTTAAAAGAAAACTTTTTATTGGGTGTCGTGGCATATATTCCCGGGATCGCAGTGGGAATTTTATTGCAGCAGGTCATTATGGCAATCCTGAGTCATATGGTGCGCGCACCGTATCAGTTTCATATAAGCTTCAATGTGTATACATTGCTTGTCACCTCACTCTGTTATGCCGGATGCTATTTTCTTGCGATGTTCCGATGCAGGCGTAAATTCAAAAAAATGAATATTTATGGATTGATGAATGCAGGGCGTCAGAATGAAGAAATAAAGGAATCACACGAAAATCTCCGAAAGATCATTTTTCCAATATCCATTCTTCTGCTTATAGCCTTTTGGGTTGTTTTTCCTAATTTATCCAGTACGGGTATGATCATGATTTTCCTGATTATATTAGTAATTGATATTTACCTGTTTTATATGGGATTGTCTGCATGGATTATTTGCTATGTCAGGAAGAAAAAAGATGGTATTTATCGTGGACAGAATTTGTTTTTACTTCGGCAGTTTGCATCAAAAGTGAAGACGATGCAGTTTACGATGGGAACATTAATGGCATTGTTTACAGTCGCACTTATGGGAGCTTCTATGGCAATGATGTTCAGTGATTTTCAAAATAAATTACTGGACACGAAATGGCCGTTTGATGTGCAGATCAACAGTACGGATGTTCAGGATGATTTTGCGGATGAACAGGAAATTATTCAGCAGAACGCAAAAGAGAAAGAACATTATATTTATCATATTTATACCAATGGAAAAGATCAGGCAAATATATGGATGTGCACGAACCTCAGTACTTATGGGAACATGTATGTTAACGAGGACGGAAGTGTCAATAAAAAGGCAGTGACTAAGATGCTGAGCGAAGACGGAACGTATTGCAGATATGATACTTATATGGGGATTAGCGATTACAATCATCTCAGACAAATGCTTGGCTATCCGGAGATAGCATTACAAGAGAACGAATATGCCATTCATATCAAAGCCCGCCTGCGGAATGAAGCGGATCCTATGCCAGAGGGATTAGATATAGAAAATGCAGCGGGAGATGGAATGCTGCAGTGCAACGGGATTTATTCGGAACCATTTTCCCAGGACGGACACAATGGAGGGGATTATGTGCTTATTGTTCCCGATGCGGTGATACAGACCATGCAGCCTTACTATTCGGAAATGGTGGTGGAACTGAGCGCAACTGCACCAAAAGATTTAGAGGTGAAATTAGATAATCTTGCTGATTCAAAGGACATAGATTCCATGGGACATGCTGCGCCGACACTGGAAGGGAACAGCTGCAGTGGTTCTGATAATATTGTTGTCTATGTAGCAACAAATCTGGTGCGTGATAATGTGATTCCGGAAGCGAAATATATGCTGGCATCTTTAATCGTACCGGGGTTTCATATTGGTCTGGTATTTGTCTGCGTAGCCCTCACCGTATTATCGGTGCAACAGCTCAGTGATTCTTCAAAATATAAAAGACGATATGATGTATTGGGAAAGATCGGACTGGATCATAAGCAGATCAACAAACTGATCTGGAAGCAACTGATGGCGTATTATCTTTGCCCGGCAATTTTCGCTATGCTGATTTCAGGAAATGTGATTTTGCGTATCAGCAGGACTTTTATTCATTCCACAGGCGTGCATACGAATGTTGTGCAGTATTTTGGAATATCCGTATTGCTTTTCTTCGGAATCTATCTGGTATATTTTCTGGCAACTTATGTGGGATTTAAACGGAATATCTATATGAGGAATAGATAGTTCCCCCAGGTGGAAAATATAAATTGTTTAAGGGCTGTAACTTTTGGTTGTTTGATTATTCGGTCTTAAAGTATTATATTAAAGCTATGAAAGACAAAGGCGTCTGGAACGAGAAATGTTTCAGGCGTCTTTTTTCATCCCGGGGATCAAAAACAATTGTGAATTGCAAAGAAACTTAAAACAATCAGCACAGGAGGACAAAACAATGGCAAATTATTCAAAATATAAAGTCGCTGCAGTACAGGCAGCTCCAGTTTATCTTGATTTAGAGGCAACAGTTGAAAAATCCGTTAAAATCATTAAAGAAGCAGCAGATAATGGTGCGAAACTGATTGGTTTTCCAGAAGGATTTCTTCCAGGATATCCATGGTTTGCATTTTTAGGACGTGCTCTTGATTATGTTCCTAAGTTTTACCATCAGCTATATCTTAATGCAGTTGAGGTACCGAGTGATGCACTCGCAAAAATCAGTCAGGCGGCTCGTGACAATGATGTCTATGTATGCATTTCTGGTTCAGAAAAGGACGGCGGTTCATTATATTTGACACAGTTCTGGTTTAATAACAAAGGTGATCTGATGGGTAAGCACCGTAAGATGCGTGTGTCTGTTGCTGAGAGATTAATATGGGGAGACGGATCTGGTTCTATGATGCCGGTGTTTGATACAGAATTAGGAAGACTGGGCGGATGTCAGTGCTGGGAACATGATGTAGCACTTGACATAGCAGCAATGAATGCACAAAATGAACAGGTTCATGTAGCATCATGGCCAGGATATTTTGATGATGATATTGCAAGTAAAGCATATGCAATCCAGACTGGAGCATTTGTGCTTATGACAAGTTCTGTGTATGATGACAGATTATATAATATGCTCTGCACGGATGAAAATGGAAATATTGAAGAAGACAGACTGGCTTACTTTAAGACATTGAAGCAGGGTCACACTGCAATTATCGGACCAGATGGAAACCTTGTGAGCGATTATGTTCCTTCTGGAAAAGAGGGAATCGCATATGCGGATATCGATCTGGAAAATATCATCGATTATAAGTATGGATTTGATGCAGCCGGTCATTATAGAAATCAGTATTTGACATTAAATTTCCATCGTAAGCCACATCCATTTTGCAATTTCATAGGTGAAGAAAGTCAGGAGCCAATTACATTTGATGAAATTCAACCATATGCAGAGGCAGAATAATCATTGGCGGATTGACAGTAATGATATGTTTGATGTATGATAATTTATATTGAACATGCAAAGGGGCAGTTTCTTAAAGAAACTGTCTTTTTTTGGTTCACGGAGGGCCAACGTTATGAATATAAAGGATATGGAATGTTTTATCAAGGTATTTGAATATAAGAGCTTCTCCAAGGTGGCTGAAATGCTTTTTTTAACACCCCAGGGAGTTAGTAAAACAGTCAAGCGTTTAGAAAATGAATATGGAGTTGAGTTCTTCACCAGAAGTTTAAGTGATGGTCTGCATGAAACAGAATATGGCTCATATTTCTATTTAAAGGCGTGCGAATTTGTATCACTGTATCATGATACTCAAGCTGGAATAGAAAGTATTAAGCTTCAAACGAAAGGAATTTTACGTTTACACTCGGCCTTTGGAATACTGAGATTATTAACTCCTGACTTTGTAATTGGGTTCTCAAATAAATATCCTGATATATATATTAGCCAAAATGTTCTTGAAGGAAATTGTGATCTGGGGTTCGCCCCGTATTTACGGGAAGAAGCAGGTGTACATATACAGCATTTGTTTTCACGCGAGCTTTATTTCATTACACATAGAGGAAGTAAATATTACGATTATAATGAGATTTCACTTGAGGAAATTGTTACAGAACCAATCATAATTGAAAATAAAAATTTTTGTATTCATAAAATCTTTGAAGAAGCTCTTGAGGAGCGAGGGGTTAAGTGCCGGTTTTACTTTGAAACAAGTGGATTTAGTATGTGCTATAAACTATGTAAGCAGCAAAAAGGAAACACGGTTTCGATGGATTTTATATTTGATGATATGGGAAACACAGATCTGAAAAAAATACCATTTAAGGAGCACATTATGTGGAATGTAGGAATAATGTATAAAGATAATGTCCCGGTTTCATCTCTTGATAATAAACTTATTTCTTATGCAAATAAATGGTGTGAAGTGGAAACTGAAAAAATAGAAGAATAGCAGCAAAAACAGAAAGGTGACAAAAAAGTAAGGTTTGTGTCATCTTTCACGCTTTTTCGGCATGACAGATAAATGATATACTTTTAAGGTAATACTTAAATGGAGAAGTTGTAAATTGTGTTAGAACTTTTAAGCGAGAAAGGCGGAGTGATCTATTATGGAGTACAGAGGAGCGGGCAAGTTAAAAGTAATTGGTATTTTATTTATTATTTTTGGAGCAATTGCTGTGGTGATTTACGGTATGGCATTAGCAGGCAGTGGCCTGATGGTTGGTATGAGCGGTAATATTGCAAACGGAAGTGGTGCATCAGAAACGACAGTGGCACAAGGTGGTTCACTTCTTATGGTTATGTCTGGTATCAGTCTGGTTTATGGATTGGTTGAACTCATTGCCGGGATTATGGGCGTGAAGAATTGCCGGAATAGGGATAAAGCAGGATCTTTAGTGGTTATTGGAAGTGTGCTTTTGATATTTGCCCTCGTTTCAACTATTATGCCTATGGTCTCAAGTGGTGTTCAGGTTTCTGGAATCATCAGGGTTGCGTTTGGGGCGCTTTTGCCAGTTCTTTATATTTATGGGGCAAAGCAAAATATGGCATAAGAATAGAGAATCAGGGTGGATTGCTGCCTTGATTCTTTTTTTTGAGTATTTGATTGTCCCAAAACAGCGGAGCGGATTACGAATATCCGTATTACTAAAAAAAGAGGGAATGGGATGATGTTCAAAAGAGGGGAATCTGGTATGATAAAAAGAAAAGATTTGAAGAGGAACGCAAAGCATGTGTTTCGAAGACATTATGGACTATTACTTCTGGCCTGCCTATTTGTCGCCGTGCTGGGGAATGAGTTTAAAAACTCCACCACATTTGTATCAATCGGAGTAGGCGTGGCAGAGGAAGAAAAAATTGTTTCTGGGACGGCCATGACGGCCATTAACACTTCAGAGGTAATTGAAAGAGTAATACAAGATGGTATCGCGGCGGGAAAGCAGACAGCAGAAGAAATTAAAGAAGAGGAAATTGAGAAATCAACAGAAGCAGGGGCCAACACAATATTGGGACACAGCCGTGGCATACTGGCAAATGTCGTAAACTCGGTCACATCCGGTTCGGTATTCATTACAATGCTGTCTGCGGCCAATACGCTGATTCATTCCAGTGATGTTGCAATTATTTTATTTATACTGATCAGTGCCAGTGTTATGCTGGCAGCATGGTATTTTATCAGGAATACGCTGGCAGTTGTCTTGCGGAGAATTTCGCTGGAATGCAGGATGTACGAAAAAGTTCCGGTATCTCGCTTTATCTTCTTGATCCGAGTGAGAAGATGGTGCCGGGTCGCAGGCGATATGTTTTTATTGGCATTGTTCAAATTCCTGTGGAATCTTACGGTGATAGGCGGAATCATCAAACACTATTCGTACCGGATGGTCCCCTTTATTCTGGCGGAGAATCCAAATCTTAAGGCAAGAGAGGCAATTACACTGTCGCGTAAAATGATGAAGGGGCACAAATGGGAATGTTTTGTTCTGGATGTCACTTTCTGGGGATGGGACATTCTTGGAATTATAACGTTGGGAATCTCGAACGTATTTTTTTCAAATCCTTACAAAATCTGTACATTTTCAGAATACTATACAGAACTGCGCAGACTCGGCATCGAAAATAAAATCGAAGATATTGAGGTGCTTTGCGACGTATATCTGTATGAAAAGGCACCTGAGGATGTCCTGAAAGAAAATTATGCAGACATAGAGGGACTGATAGAAAAAAATAAGCTCCCAATAGAAGAGCGTAAAGGAGCGCTGCGTTTTTTAGCAAATACTTTTGGCGTTGTACTGGTTGTTGATGCGGATGAAAGAAAGCGTGAAGAGTACCATGAACGAAGGCTGAAAATCAGCAGTTATAAGGACTATATAGAAGGAAAAGCATACCCAAACAGATTGTTTGTGATTCCAGAAAAGAAAAAAGTGGCAGTTGCAGAGAATATTTCCTATCTGCGATCGTATTCGCTGGCATCACTGATTATGCTGTTCTTTGGCTTTTCGTTCATCGGATGGCTTTGGGAAGTCAGCCTGCACGTTGTGAAAGACGGTATGTTTATTAACCGGGGAGTACTGCACGGACCGTGGCTGCCGATTTATGGAGCGGGCGGAGTACTGATTTTGATTATTCTAAAGAAGCTTCGGGAATACCCACCGGTAGAATTTGTGGCTGCGATGCTGCTTTGCGGCTGTGTGGAATACGCCTCTTCTTATTATCTGCAGGTGGCTCATAATGGAAAGAAATGGTGGGACTACAGTGGATATTTTTTGAATTTGAATGGACGTATCTGCGCAGAAGGCGTCTTAGTGTTTGGACTTGGAGGAATGGGCATTGTATATGTCCTTGCGCCACTTATGGACAATTTCATTCGCAAGATGAAACTACAAATTTTAATTCCGATTTGTGTGATACTTCTTGGCATTTTTGTGGCAGATAATATATATTCGTTGAAGCATCCGAATGCGGGAAAAGGAATTACTGATTATCATCAGATACAATATCAAGGGTCAATGGTAGGATTGGACGGAAAAGAGGAAAAGAATGATTGCGATACTTTTATTACCAGTATATATTATATTTAATTATTACATTATCAGGAGAAGCTTGAAATGGTTAAAAGCTTGCCATGAATTTTTCGGGAAAAAGGGGTTTATATATACATACATTGTTATATATATATTACTGGCGGCTTCGCCGCTCATCGGGTTTTTCTGGCCCACGGATAGTGTGCTTAAAAGAGGAATTATGCATGTGGCAAATTATTGGTTTGGCATATGCATCTATATGCTGCTTTTTGTAGTGCTAGCAGATGTTCTTGTGAAAATTTTGTGGAAATGCAAAGTGATTTCCTGCGATATTTACCATTCTAAAAAGGCATTTGCTATTGCAGGAGGTGTTGTTCTCGCCGCAACAGCGGTGATGTGTATTTACGGTGTGATCAATGCGAGAGTGGTACATGTCAACAACTATGAAGTGGATGTTGAAAAAACATGTAAGGCGGGAGACGAATTAAATGTTGTTCTGCTTGCTGATTTACATATTGGCTATAATGTTGGCTGTGCACAAATGGAACGTATGGTTGAAAAAGTGAATGCACAGGATGCAGATATCATTGTCATTGCAGGTGATATGTTTGATAACAGCTATGAGTCACTTGATGATCCAAAGCGCCTGAAAGAAATCCTTATGAGTATGAAGAGCAAGTATGGCGTTTACTGTGTCTATGGAAATCATGATATTGAAGAGCCAATCATTGGTGGATTTACCTTTGGCGGGAAAAAGAATAAGCTAAATGATGAGCGAATGACAGCATTTATTGAATCTATGGATTTTAAATTATTAAGAGATGAGAGCACACTGGTTGATGATGCATTTTACATTGTTGGCAGAAGAGACAAGGAACGTCCTGGAAATCCAAAGGAAGAGCGTCTGGACATTGCAGAATTGACGGCGGATCTGGATCAGTCAAAACCAATTCTTGTGTTAGATCATGAACCACGTGAGCTTCAAGAGACAGCGGATGCAGGAGCAGATTTGGATTTGTGTGGACATACACATGATGGCCAGATCTTCCCGGGAAATCTTTTCATTAAATTATTTTGGGAAAACGCCTGTGGATATTTAAAAAAGGATGAGATGCACAATATTGTAACTTCGGGAGTCGGTTTATACGGCCCGGATGTAAGAACATTTACTGATTCGGAAATCTGTAACGTGAAAGTGAATTTTGCGGACTAGCAAACGAAGCATACCTGCCATAAAGGGCTGGATAGTAGAGAGGAATTTGAAATGAAAAATAAAAATAGCAAGAAGTATTATCTGGAAAATGCTGCGATTATTACCGTTGTGATTGGATCCGTATTACTACTGGTATTAAGCTTTGTGCGGCGGGGTGCTGTTGCGGAAGAGATGAAAGCACTTCTGCATATGAACCGGATGGCAGAGCGTGTGCTGGCGGTCCTGCTGTTGATTGTCAGCTATAACCTTTACAAAAGAAAGCGTGCACCATGGCTGATTACGATAGGTCTTACGATTTTTAATCTGGCAGGGCACGTCACCAGAAGCGGGGATCATGTGGTGCAGGTGTTTATTTTTTTAGAGATCGCAATCCTGGTAATTTTATTCTGGGGATGGAAGGATTTCTATAAAAAGTCAGATCCATGGTCAATAAAAAAAGGCCTTTTGCTTGGCCTTTTGATGCTCGTGGTTGTTTTTGTAAATGCACTGTTAGCGCATTATTCACTTCTTGGTTCGCTTACCGGCGAGGCACCGGATTTGTGGAAATGTATTACAATTACCATCTCCAGCATCTTTGGAAGTGCGAACTTTGAAGAATTAAATGCAGCCTCCTATATGATGAGCGTGGAACATTTTATCTTCTGGCTCAGTTGGGGGTGTATCCTGCTTGCTGCGGTATTTGCAGCTGTCCCGTTCTTGAGTAAAAGAAAGACCACAAAAAAAGATTTGGAACATGCCAGAAAATTGGTGCTGGCTTATGGTCAGAATCCGGGCTCTTATTTAACGCTGGAGGATGATAAGACACTGTTTTTTGGAACGAAGGCAGATGGCGTAGTGCCTTACGGCATTGTAGGAGATACCATGATCATAAATGGTGATCCAATCTGTGCAGATGACGATTTTCCCGTGTTGCTTCAGGAACTGTATGATTTCTGTGAGACTTCGTCCTTGCATATGTTTTTTTTGAGTACGACAGAGAAGTATCTTGAGCATTATAAAAAGTACAACTTCAGTATTATCAAATGCGGAGAAGAACCACGATTTTATCTGCAGGAATATAATATTGCAGGGAAAAAAGGCCAGAAGATGAGGGCGAACATCAATCATGCAACAAAGGCGGGGCTTGAGGTTCATGAATATAAGGTGACGGAGCAGCGAAACCCACAGCTGGAACGGGAATTTGATCGTATTACCAGTGAATGGTTATCGGAAAAGAACAGCGGAGAACTGGTATTTACGCTGGGGGGAGTGGGACTGGACGATCCGATGGACAAGCGTTATTTTTACGCGTTGGATGCGGAAGGTACCATGCAGGGCTTTATTGTCTTTACTCCTTTTCAGGGGGGATATATGGCGGATGTTACCAGACGCTCTGATCAGGCACCGAATGGAATTATGCAGAAAATCATGTACGAAGCTTTTCA
The DNA here is from genome assembly GCA_028689735.1 of Hespellia sp. Lineage (GTDB taxonomy): Bacteria > Bacillota > Clostridia > Lachnospirales > Lachnospiraceae > Hespellia. The sequence goes on from JAQVCP010000002.1 coordinate 13,751, forward strand.
GATATTTAAAGAAGAAGGCTATCAATACGGAAGTATGGGACTGGCGCCGCTGGCCAATGTTGTGGAAGAAGGAAGTGAAGCGAAGCCGGCAGAAAAAATGCTGGAATTTATATACGAAAACCTGAATAGCATCTATGGTTTTAAAAATCTTCATCGTGCAAAAGAAGCATACAGCCCCAATTCCTGGGAACCGGGGTATTTTATCTGGAGCAAACCATTAACCCCACAGATGATGTATGCGGTGGTAGCCATACAGAATCCGCGAGGAATGTTCGACTATGTAAAAGCGTTTTTCAGTGGCACTGGAAAGAAATTAAAAGAGCGGGCAGTTGAAACTGTCCAAGCAATGAACCAGAGCAACAAAAAGGAAGAATAACTTCGGATTGAAAAAAACTAAGGCATAGTATAATAAAATGATACCAGGGTCAAAAGGTCATGCGTTTCGTGCTTGCACGAAAAAGCATGAATTTGGGACCCGCAAAACATGAGAAAGTAGCCCGATTAGGGCGGATTTCGAATGTTTTTAGGATTATGGAAGCACGAAGTGCGGAATAATCCGTAGGTATCAAGGGTCAAAATACCTTTTGACCCTTACATCATAAAATGGTAGGAAAAGCAAAAGATGAGGTAAAATAATGAATCAGGTTGAAAAATATAAGATTATGATTATAGAGGATGATGCGGCCATTGCAGGTCTTTTGCAGTCTCACCTTTGTAAATATGGGTTTTCCCCATACTGCTGCAGAGAATTTGAGGCGCTGGACAAAGAGTGTAAAAAAATAGAGCCGCATTTGATCCTGCTTGATATTACGTTACCATTTTATGACGGATACTACTGGTGCCATAGGATGAGAAGATTTACCTCATGCCCGATTATATTTATTTCTGCCAGGAATGCAGACGGTGATCAGGTTCTTGCCATGAGAAATGGTGGGGATGATTATGTGACAAAGCCGTTCTCAATGGATGTGCTGATCGCCAAGATCGATGCACAGCTGCGAAGAGCATATGGTGAGTATGCCAGTGTAAATCAAGACCAGATCATGTTTGCAGACTGCACATTTTCTATGAATAAACTGCAGATAACCAGAAAGAATCAAAGTGCGGAATTAACGAAAAATGAGGCGTTGGTGATCCGGTGTCTGTTTGAGAAAGCACCGGATGTTGTGACGAGAGAAGAACTGCTGAGTCAGATATGGGATGAAGATTGTTTTGTGGAAGAAAATACATTAAATGTTGCAATTAGCAGGATTCGAAAAAGAATGGAAGAGATATCCTCCAAAATCGATATAAAAGCGGTTCGGGGTGTAGGGTATCGCATGGGAGTGAAAGAATGAAGCACAAAGAACACCTGAAAAGATTCTGGAAAGATCATGTATGGGTGGTCGTGCTGTTTCTTACGGTTCCTGTTGCATGCTTCTTTCTGTATGGATTTTTTCAAAATACGGAGATGCTGGATTTGATTTATTATTGCGCGATCGATATAATCGGACTGATTCTTGTCTTAACATGGAGGCTTTATGTCACATGGCGGGTATATGAATTATATGGAATTGATGATTCGATGCAGATGGATGATTTTCAAATTTCAAAGCCAAGAAGTAATCAGGAAAAGGAAGTACAGAAACTATTACAAAAGATAAAGCTTTTAAATTATTATGAAATAAAGGGTATGGAGGAAGAACGCAGAGAACAGAAGCTTATGATCTATCAGTGGATACACCAGATAAAGACTCCGCTCTCTGTGATGAAGCTTCTGATGGGGGACCATGTACAAAATGAAGAATATGTCCACATAACAAGTGGAATACGCCAGATTGAGTATCACTTGAACCAGATTATTTATATTTATGAGTTAGATGCAGTCGAACATGAATTTAAGGCGGAACGTGTGAATTTATATGAAGTGTGTAAGAAAAGCATCAACGAATTAAAAGAATATTTTATCTCGAATCAGGTGTATCCGAAGCTGTGTGTAGAGAAAGATATCGAAGTATATTCTGATACGAAATGGCTGGAGATCATGCTTTACCAGCTTCTTACAAATGCAGTAAAATACAGTGAGGCCGGGAGCAGTGTGACCCTTACTGTGTCTGGAAAAGGAGAACGCGTAGCTCTTTCAATAAAGGATCAGGGAATGGGGATTTCCGATGCGGATAAAGAACGGATTTTCCGACTGTTTTTTGTGGGAAGGAATGGCAGGGAGACTGGGGAATCCAGTGGAATCGGACTGTATATTGTGAAACATATAGCGTATTATCTGGGACATGGAATTGAGGTTGAAAGCAAGCTGGGAGAGGGCAGTGTGTTTTCGATTATATTTGAAAACCGGAAAAGCATCATGGATCGGGAAAGATGACGAAAATGTAACTTATGCGTCATCTTTCCCGATTTTTCATTAGGTTAGCCGGATGTTATACTTAGAAAAAAGGAAAGAAAAAGGGGAAAAGGTGAAAAAATGAATGTATTATCAATAAAAGGTCTGGAAAAAACGTATGATGGAAAGGTACCGGTTCATGCACTCAGAGGAGTGGATCTTGAAGTGGAACGCGGTGAGATGATTGCCATTATGGGACCATCCGGAAGCGGGAAAAGTACATTTTTAAATGTAATATCCACGATTGACGCACCAAGCAGAGGGACTGTTAAAATCGGCGGAAAGAACCCGCATGGAATGAATGATGAGCAGCTTGCATCTTTTCGGAGAAACACATTGGGATTTGTATTTCAGAATTTCAATCTGCTGCCAACATTGACTGTGGAAGAAAATATTATGCTGCCCATGACATTAGAGAAAGTTCCGATAGATGAAATGAAGCACCGTACAGTGGAAGTCGCGAAGCTTTTAGGAATCGTGAAGCTGCTGAAGAAAAGAACTTATGAAATATCAGGAGGACAGGCACAAAGGACAGCGGTTGCGCGTGCAGTTGTTCAGAATCCTGCACTGTTGCTTGCGGATGAACCAACAGGAAATCTGGATTCGAAGGCAGCAAAAGACGTAATGGAATTATTTGGAATGTTGAATAAAAAGAAAAAAACAACGGTTCTTATGGTCACGCATGACGCTCTGGTAGCAAGCTATTGCCAAAAGGTTTATATTATCAAAGATGGCGTTATTTATCAGGAAATCGTCAGGGAAGGAGATGCGCTGGAGTTCCACGAAGAAATACTGAATGCGATGACATTGTTAGGAGGCGGAAGACATGACGCTGTTTAATTTTGCCTGGAAAAATATCATTCGGGATACCAAAACATACATTTATTATTTTGTCAACTGTGTTTTTTCGGTGTTTATCTTTTTTCTCTTTATAGCACTGGCAGGCCATCCTGTGTTTAAGCTGATCGATGTTAACAGTGCAATGTGGTATATTCTGGTTGCAGCACAACTGATTTCTGTCTGCTTTTCATTGTTTTTTATTACATATTCGGTCAAGAACTTTTTGCAGGCAAGAGGAAAACAATTCGGCATTATTGTCATACTTGGTGGAACTAAGAAACAATTAAACCAGCTTATCTTTTATGAAAACATTGTGATAGGTCTGAGCTCCATTGTGTTTGGCATTTTAATTGGCATGCTGTTCTTTAAGATTTTCCTGTCAGCGGCGGAAAGAGTCATTCGGGGAGTGGAATTGAATTTTTACTTTCCTGCAAAAGCAATTGTAATGACAATCATTATCATGGGGCTTGTATTTTTGCTGATTGCAGTCATTGCCCCCAGACTGATAAGAAAAAGTAAAGTGGTTCAATTGATCAAAGTAGAAGAAACGACAGAAAAAATGCCGAAGCGAACGGGGATGTACGCCGTGTTTGTTATCAGTACAACCGCTATTATTGTTGGTCTGCTGGCCACAAAATATGTAGATATCGTGAGCTTTTTCCTGTTGCCTGTTGGAGTGGTCGCAGTTGGATCCTTTATGTGCATCGTGGTATATGAAGGAGTCCGCTTTTACATCTTTCTGTCGAAATCAAAAGGGAGCTATTATCAGGGGACGAGACTTCTGCTGATGTCGAACTTTATCAGTAAAATCCGCAGTAATCTGCAGCTGATCACCATATCGGCGGTATTATATGGAATCACGTTTTTGTCTGTCATATTAATGGTGTCATCTACGAAGCATGTAGAAGACCTGATTCGCAAACAATGCCCGTATGCGTATCTGTATACATCGTGGGACGAGAGTGCAGATACGGAAGGGAATGTAGAGCTGATCAGGAAAACTATGCAGAATGAGCCTGGATACAAGGAAATAAAGATGCTGTTCTGGGAAAAAGACTCGGAGGGCGACAATGGTTCTATGATCATGCCGGCAAGTATGTATAATCAGATTGCCCAATTTCTGAAGTATCCGAATGTCCAGCTGCAGGGAGAAGAAGCCCTTGTGGTTGCAGGATCAGTAAAGCAGGGGAATCTTGAAATACCGGATGTATATCAGAAAATGTGTGAGAAACAGGGCCATCAATTAAAGGAAAAGGATACACAACAGAACATGATCTGGCTAACGGGGTACCTAAGTGGGACAACGGTTGTATCGGATGAAGTTTTTGAGGAAATCGAAGATCAACTGGTCGTCAAGGAGTTCTATGCTTTCGACGTGAAAAACTGGACTTTGCTGAAGGACAAGACAAAGGATCTCCGCAGTTATTTCCAGCCATTAAGAGACAAGCAGCAGGCAACGTTCATATCAGACTATTCATATTATGAAACGGACAGGTTACAAAAAAATCTGATACTCTATATTGGCAGCATCCTTTGTTTTTCATTCTTACTGGGAATCACAAGTTTTATCTACTCCAGGTTATACTCAACCCTGGAAAAAGAATGCAATTACTATAGAAATATTGTTAAGATTGGTCTGTCAAGGAAAGAATTAACAAAAATAGTAAATAGAAATATCGGGATTATAATGTGGGTTCCATTTGTACTCGGGCTGCTCTTCTTATGGGGAGGGATTCTGGTGATCGACCGATCGAGCGTCATATCAAATCTGAGTACCGGAGTGGTCTGCACAGGCATATATGGTGTGGTACAGGTGCTGATGGTATTAACGGTCAAAGGAATGTATAGAAAGAAAATAATAGAGGGTGTTTACGAAACCGCTATTTAAAAGAATGGAAACAAAGCTGTAAGCGTCAAAACGCGTACAGCTTTGTTTTTTGGCAAGTTTTTTTATCCGATACTGAAATAAGCACTCCTCAGGTCATCACTTCGTGTTCTGTTTATGTACCATCAATTTCCTTTTCTAAAATGATAATATGTGGTAGAATCTAAATACTAAGGAAAACATTGTTTTATGAAACATGCTCGGAACAATGTGGAATGTATTCATGGAGAAAGAGGAATTGTTATGAAGGTGTCAAATCAATTTATAAAAAAACTACTTACTGGAGTTGTCTGTCTTTTCATTGGACTTTCGCTGCTATTGACACCGTGTGAAAATGTGTATGCGACAGATGATGTGCTCCAGGTGGAACGTAAGGTTGTAAAAGTTGGATACAATCCGATTGAGGGATATTTTATGCAGTCGGAAGATGGCATAAAAAGCGGCTACGGCTATGATATTACGCAAAAGATGCTTGTCTATGAAAACTGGCAGTACGATTACGTGGGATATGAAGAAAACTACAGTCAGGATGATATGTTTGATCTTTTGGAGTCGGGGAAAGTCGATATGCTCGCTTACGCCTTGAAAACAGACGATAGAATGGAGAAATTCAGCTATTCGACTCTGCCAGTTGGCTATGTAGCCAGCCGGATTATTGCAAAAATCGGAAATAATGAATTTTCGGTGAATAACTTTGAAAAATGGGATGGCATAAAAGTAGGATTTCTTACGGATGGCAACGAAAGGGAAACTTTTAGCGAGTATGCGAAAAACAACGGATTTATATATCAGGAGGTTGTATTTGAAACCCGGGAAGCTTTGGAAACAGCCATCCAGCAAGATGAAATCGACATTGCAGTAGCTCCTGATTTTACAACGTTTGATAATGTCTGGATCTTGGATCAGTTCGATGAAATACCAGTTTATGCTGCTGTAAATAAAAACAATTCTGAACTTTTAAATGAGGTGAACAATGCACTTTCTAAAATAGAATCAGATGATGCAGAGTTTAGAGAAGAACTTTACCGCAAATACTACGCAGCAGATATGGGCAGCGCAATTCCTTACACACAGGAAGAAGCTGCTTTTGTTGAACAAAGTGCAAAGGCGGGAAAGGTTTACAAAGCTTTAATCAATCCCGACCGAAAACCATTATCTTATTATGAAGAGGGAGAGATGAAGGGGCTTTTGACAGATATCTGTCAGACAATTTTTGAGCGTTCAGGACTCAAGGTAGAATTTATTATCACGCAGACTCGGGATGAATATGTGGAAGCGTTGGATGAGGCGGATATCATATGTGATTTCACCGGTGATTATGGAAAAGCAGAATTGAATGGATTCATACGAACAGATACTTATTATAACAGTGCAACATCCATGCTTAGACGAAAGGATTATGATGGAACAGGCAACCGATGTGCAATTGTGGGGAGTAGTATCAGTGGATGGCTACGGGACAATCTGGATGCAGAATTTCTAAGCTATGATTCCGTGGAAGAGTGCATACAGGCAGTGATAGATGGGGATGCCGATTTTCTGTATTCCTATACTCGATGTGTGCAGGATTGGGTTTACTCGGATGTGACGAATTCTCTCGTTGTGGTTGCAGATAATCATCAAAATACGGATTTTTCCATTGCCGTAAAAGGGAGTGAAAACAACAATCTTTCCTCGATTCTGGTCAAGAGCATTGGAACTATTACAAAAGAGGATATTTCACAGATATCGGATGCCTACACCTATTATGAAAAAGGAAACCCTACATTACTTGCAATGATTTATGCACAGCCGGTTTTCTTTGTGCTGGTAATTATATTCGTTGTTATTTTCTTTTTTGGACTGGGATTGTTTCTACTGGGTCTTCGCCAAAGAAAGCATGATAAAATAAGAAACAAAGAGTTGTCAGAAGCGCTGGATAATGCAAAAAAGGCAAATCAGGCAAGAGAAGATTTTTTTGCGAGAATCAGTCACGATATGAGGACACCGATGAATAGTATTCTGGGGCTGGTCAATCTTTCTGCGGATGAAACAGATGCGGAAATTTTAAAAGAAAATATGCATAAAATCAGGGAATCAGGAACGTATCTTTTGGGACTCATTAATGATACCCTGGATTATCAGAAATTTGACTCAGGTCACATGCGGCTGCATCCTGAAGTGATTTCTATACGGAAGTTGATTCACTCATGTACAGACATGGTAACAGAGAATGCAGACAAGAAAGGAATTACGTTTCGAATTGCAAACAAAAATACAAATTTTGACGGATATGTTCTGGTCGATGTGATGTGTGTCAGAAAAATATTTTTAAATCTTATTTCCAATGCATTCAAATTTACTGCAGCAGGTGGAACGGTTGAACTTGGAATCGAGGAGTTAGGGCGAGACGGAAACATCGCCCATGATCGGATTACAGTGAAGGATACAGGAAGTGGAATGAGCCCGGAGTTTCTGGAGAATGGAATTTTTGAACCATTTTCTCAGGAGAATAATAAAATCACACCTCTGCATGAAGGCACAGGACTCGGTCTGTCTATCGTGAAACAGTTGACAGATCTCATGGGAGCGGAACTGAGCGTGGAAAGTAAATCAGGGGAAGGAACTACGTTTACCATTGATATTGACTTCGAGATAGTGGAGTCTGGGAAGGCAGAAAATGTTGAAAATACAGAACAGACTAAAAAAAACATGGCCATCAGTCAAATAAAAGATAAAAGGATTCTTCTTGTTGAAGACCATCCGCTGAATGCACAGATTGTTACAAAGCTGCTGGAAAAGGCGGAATGTAAGGTCACATGGGCAAAAGACGGCAAAGTGGCAGTGGAGTTATTTGAAAAGTCTGAGTTGTTTCAATATGATGTTGTGTTAATGGATATTCGAATGCCCGTGATGAATGGAATAGATGCAACGAAATATATTCGGAAACTTGAAAGAGAAGATGCAAAAACGGTACCGATTATTGCGCTAACGGCAAATGGTTATGAAGAAGATGTCAGGAAATACATGGAGGCAGGTATGAACGAGTGCCTAATAAAACCCATTGATCCGAATAAGTTATATGTGACAATTGCAAGTGTCTAAGTAAGAACGCTGTGGTCGGAAAATGCCGTTTTTGGAAAAGAAAGGTGGCTCAAGAAACATGAAAATACGATAACTGAACTTATTTATGAAAATGGCAACGTAGGTCTTATGCTGACTGGCATAGGATTTCATTTGATACCATTTCGTTCAGTGAGTGAATTCTCATGTTTGGAAGACCACTGTATATTTTGTATACAACTTTTTGGGGGTACAATTTTATCCGAAAGTGGTTTGATAAGTGAGCAATCTCCCTCCTGAACGAAATGTTTGGGAGGGATTTTTTTGTTATTAAGAGCTGAGAATTTACAAAAGGAATATGGAATACAGGAAATATTTGATATTAAGCAGATTGTGATTGAGGACGGTGCAAGGATTGGTCTTGTAGGGCGCAACGGAAGTGGAAAGAGTACACTTCTGGACGTCCTTGGCGGACGGATAAAGGCAGATGGAGGAATGATAAAACGATATGGTGAAATCGCACAGATTCGACAGGACGCCGAGGCCGAGGGTGTCTCAGATGAGCAGCATATCAGCCGACTTGGACTGCGAAAGAGTGCGGTGGAGAGTGGCGGCGAGAAGATGCGACTTGCCATTGCTGCTGCATTTTCCAGACATGCACCATTGTTGTTTGCAGATGAGCCCACCACCAATCTGGATATGGAGGGGATTCAGCTGCTCACAAAGATGCTTGTGGGCTACCGGGGCGGACTGGTTCTGGTTTCCCATGACAGAAAACTGCTGGACGATGTATGCAATCAGATTTGGGAGTTGGAGAACGGGTCCCTGCGAATTTTCGATGGTAATTATTCGGCATGGACAGAGCAGAAGGAACGGGAGCGGGAGTTTCAGCAGTTTGAGTATGAACAGTATCAAAAGGAGCGGACACGGCTGAAACGGTCAGTAATCGATATTGAAGAAGAGGCGCGTGGGATGAAGCGCCCGCCGAGAAAGATGGGAAGAAGTGAGTGGATGCTGTATAAAGGGATTGCATCCATGCAGCAGCAACACGTTTCCAGCCGTGGCACCGCGGTAAAGAGCAGACTGGAGCATCTGGAGAAAAAGGAAAAACCTTCGCAGCTTCCACAAGTGACTATGAAAGGGATGCACACCATCAAGATCAAGGCGAAATATGCAGCAAAGGTAACAGATTTGACTGTGGAATTTGGTGATCACAGAGTTCTGGATCAGGCGAAGCTTTGGATTGAATCAGGAAAGAAGACATTTTTAACCGGGGAAAATGGAGCAGGAAAAAGTACATTGCTTCGTGCTCTGCTGGAGCGAAGGGCGGGAACTATTATCACGGAGGATGCCAAAATCGGGTATTTTTCTCAGGGCCTGACGGAACTTCAGGAGGAGAAGACGGTTCTGGAGAATGTCAGGTACACTGCAGCTGAGCCGGAGCATATCTGCCGGGCGGTTCTGGCAAATCTCTATATGAGCAAGGAAGATATGAATAAAAAGATTGGTGTTTTATCCGGAGGAGAGCGAGTGAAGACTGCGCTGGCAAAGATATTGGTTTCCGGCTGCAATTTCTGCATATTGGACGAGCCCACCAATCACATGGATCTCTATACTATGGAGGGGCTGGAGAATATGCTTGCGGATTATGAAGGAACGCTTCTGGTGGTCAGCCATGACCGGAGACTGACGGAGAAGCTGGCGGATGTGGTGTATGAAGTACGGGAGGGAAAATGTATCAGAGTTTAGCGATATCAAGCGAATTGCGCATATTTGCTTGAATCTGGAACAATAGCTGAGAGTTTGACACAGGAAAACGATGGAGGATCTGTCAGTCCGGCAGTGAGAAGAAAAAGCTGCTTCCCCCGCCCTGTGCATCCTCCACCCAGATTCGTCCTCTGTGCAGATGGATGATTTCCGCAGCGATGCAGAGTCCGAGACCAAAGTGGTCTTTATCGGTCCGGGAGGCCTGGGCGCGGTAAAAGCGTTCAAAGATCAAGTGCTTCTGTTCGTCTGGAATGCCGGGACCGGAGTCGGACACACGAATGAGACTGCGATGCGTCTCATGTATGAGCGAAAGTGTAACATGTCCTCCGGCGGGAGTGTAGCTGAGTGCATTGTCGAGAAGAACGGAGAGGACCTGTGAGATGCGCCCGCCGTCGCAGAGGCATTCCGGGAGCTGTTCTTCCGGCAGTTCGACAGCCAGATGAATCTGCTGCGAACGGGCTAATAGTTCATACTTTTCATAGGTGTCAAGAAGCAAGGTGTCCAGTTGTGTGGGCACCTTTTTTACGTTCCAGCTATTGGCATCGGAACTGGCCAGTGTCAGCATCTCATGGACCAAACGGCTCATTCGTATGGATTCGGAGCGTATCGCCTCTGTGAAACGCGGCGCATCTTCCGGTGCGGCTTTTTTCAGAGCGGACACACTGGAGAGCACCACACTCAGAGGGGAGCGCAGTTCATGGGATGCAGAGGCAATAAACTGCGCTTGTTTTTTCTGGTTCTCCTCGATGGGTCGGATCAGACGCTTTGTAAAGAACCAGCAGAAGATTCCAAGCAGAAGAATTCCGGCAAGAACCAACAGTGCAAAAAACAATCGCTGATGCAGAATCAAGGATTGTTCCGATGCCCGGGAGTAGAGAACAAGCGCATTGAGAACACCCTCGTTTTTCGGCAGCGTCATGACACAGATCTCATATTTCGTTCCACCCGCGTCTGTCATGGAAAAATGCTGTGAGTCGGACAGATGACGGTCAGCAGAGCGGGATGTAATATCAAAGCTATAGTCTGTTTTCGCCAAAGCAGCAGCCTGATTCAAAAGAGCAGAATCAGCATTGCTGTGAGCAAGACTGTTCATATAAAGTGGGGCTCCGTTGTCGTAGATAGATACCAGATAGTTTCCATCCCGTTCCTGACTGGACAGCCATTCGTGGGTGATGACATCCTGTCCGGTCAAATAGGTCATCATAGTGTTGGTGGTATTGAGAAAGGACACATAATTATTCCGGATCATCCCGTTCTCAGACAGATAGAGGCACAGAACGGTCATCATAATCAGAATAGCGCCGGTGACAGCAGTGAAAAAAAAGGTCAATTGCAGGTGCAGTTTCTTAAACATGGTTTTCCTCCAGACAATATCCAACGCCGCGGATGGTTCTTAGCCTGACAGCGCTGTCCACGGAATCCAGACGCCGTCTCAGAAAATGAATGTAGTTGTCCAGATTGCCGTCTTCCACTTCGGCATCTGGTCCCCAGACCCTGGAGAGAATCAGATTGCGGGGCAGAGTCTGTCCACAGTTACGTAGAAAAAACTCCAGGAGGGTGCCTTCTCTTTTGGACAGCAGAAATGTCTCAGAACCACAGCTTAGCCGACGTGTAGTAAAATGATAGGAAAGGTTTCCGCAGGTAAGACGCTCTGCGGCAGACAGAGTCGGCGGTCTCCGGATGATACAGCGGATTCGTGCCATCAGTTCTTCATATTCAAATGGTTTGACGATATAGTCATCTGCTCCGCCGTCCAGGCCCAGGACCCGGTCGGAGAGTTCACCAAGCGCAGTGACCATTAGAATGGGAGTTGTGATTTCAAGTGCACGCGTCCGCTGTAAAATCGTGATTCCGTCCATAGAGGGAAGCATCCGGTCCAGAAGAATGACATCGGCAGATCTCTGTCGGATCAGATCCAGGCCGTCTGCCCCATCGTGACAGACATCCACGGTATATCCCTCCTGTTCCATTTGATAGCGCAGTGAATCGCACAGTCGCACATCGTCTTCAATGATTAATATTCGCATAATGACTCCTTTATATGTAGCTGTTCAAAATCTGATATTCCAATTTGGGAAAATCTGGTTCTGAACAGTTTCTTTTATATATTTACAATGAATGCAATCTTAGTTAAAACATTCTACGAAAACAGTGTATCACACAAATCTTTATTTTTTCTCTAAGGTGACAATATTTTAGAGGAAAATTAGAGATACAATTAGAGAAAAGTTAGAGAATATCTTGCTATACTCAGTTTGAAGGAAGATTATGTCAGGAGTTTTAGGAAAACCTGACACACAGCGTCAGTCCTTGGCGAAGGCAAATTCAAAATGGACTGATGTTCCAAAAAGGAGGATATCATGAAAATCAATGCAAAGAAATGGATGGCAGGGGTCATGGCAGGAGCCATGGTAGTGATGACGCTTTCCGGATGCTCGAAAACGGCAGAGGGGAAAAAAGAAACAGCTATGGGCAGATATATGGAGGAAGAAATCAATCTTCCGGATGGAGCGGGGTATTTGGCAGATTTGCAGAAGAAGTCGGATGGAACACTCCGGTTGACTAGTATGGATACCAACAGCATGACCTATACGATTTACAGCTCTGATGACGGGAAGGACTGGAAACAGGAGGAATTCCCAATGGATGTGAACTCAGGTGCACTGCAGCCCAATGGCGGGGACTTATATCTAAATATGTCTCCCAATGGAGAAATCATGGCACGGGAGGTTTGTTATGATGACAGCACAATGGCAGCAAGCAATTTTTATCATTTCATCGGGATGGATGGAACGCTCACAGACCTGACCATTCATGTACCGGGAAAGGAAACAGAGGGCAACGAAATAAACGGGGTACTATTCTCAAAAAACGGAACACTGTACGTAACAGATTATCACAATATATTATACAAGATAGATAAGGCTACCGGTGAAATCGCAGAGACATTTGACGGAGGCGGCGAAGAGATTCGTGTCAGTGCAGTGGTCGGTAATCAATGTATTCTTGTCACGGACAGTCAGGTGCTTCGTTATGACTCGGAGTCGGGAGAACAGATAAAGTCTGACAAGGTACTGACGGATCAGGTACTGCAGAGCATGGGAGAAAGAAGCGACAGCTACGGAGGACTTCCTGTGATTAGCTTTACAGAAGACAAGGACGGCGGTTTATTCTATGGATGCAGCGATGGTGTATATTACCATGCGGATGGAGGCAGTGTCTGTGAGCAGATTATAGATGGAGAGCTCACCAGTCTGGCAAGCCCCACATTTGGAATCAGCAAAATGATTCAGCTGGATGATGGAAGCTTTCTGATTGCGGGACTGGAAAACGGGGAGACAAGTAAACTGCTCCGCTACACCTATGATGCGAAAACACCTACCGTGCCGGATCAAGAGCTGAAGGTTTATTCTCTGGAGGATCAATCTTTTCTCAGACAGGCAATTTCCTTGTTCCAAAAGAACCATCCGGATACCTATATCAATCTTGAAATTGGAGTGACCGGAGAAGACGGTGTCACCAGAGAGGACGCATTGCGAACACTCAATACAGACATCCTTGCGGGAAAGGGACCAGATGTGTTGATCATGGATGGGATGCCGATTAATAGTTATATTCAGAAAAATATGCTTCTGGATATTACAAATGTGGTGAAAAAAATCAAGAAGAGTGATGGCATGTTGGAATCAGTGACAGATGCCTATAAAACGGATGGAAAACTGTACGCTGTTCCTGCAAAATTTTATGTGCCTATGATTGAAGGCGACGGAGATACCGTGACAAACTTTGCGGGAAACCTGAAGAATCTGGCAGACCGGGTCGAAGCACTTAAGGCTGAGAATCCACAGCAAAGTGTTCTGCTGAGAATGAGTGCGGAAGAATTACTGTGCGAACTCTTCTATGCAGACTCTGCCAACTGGGTACAGAAGGATGGCAGCATTTCTGAAGACAAAGTCAGGGACTTCCTGACACAGACAGATCGTCTTTATAAAACCATCGTGCAGAATGATGCAGAAAATTCAGAATATACATCCAATTACTCTACGGAAATGAGCAATACACGGGATACCATTGCCAGATATATTATGGGACTGGTTACGGGAGAAGGGAAAATAGGAATCGGTAATCTTGGTTCGATCATGAATTTTGCTACGGTCACTTCAGCACAGGAGAAGATGCCAGAGGCAGGATTGCAGTATGGTTTGTTAGACGGTGGCGAAAAAAAGAGTTTTGTGCCTTCTGTTATCGTTGGAATCAACAGTGGAACGAAGCAGGAAAAACTGGCTGCATCATTTGTGGAAACGGTATTGGGCGGTGAGACGGGAACTCAGGGCGATTATCTGCTCTCGGCAAACAAGAAGGCACTTGATACGGTGAAAGAGATGCCGTGGGGAGCAAACGGTACAGACGAAATCGGTGGAATGGCAATCTCTTCAGAGGATGGAACCATGGTGGAGTTTCTGATTAAAAAGCCTTCCAAGGAGGATATGGGAAGCCTGACTTCTATGCTGGAATCTCTGGACAGTCCCTGCATCAATGACGCCGCCATCGTAGATCCGGTGATGGAGCAGGGAACTGCATATCTGGATGGGGAACAGTCACTGGAAGATACGGTTACTAATATCATGCAGAAAATCAATTTGTATCTGAATGAATAAAGGGGATACTTGAGTGTGATGTAAAAGATAGAGGTAAATGGGTAGGCGGACATAAGGAATAGAGGAGATGTGTGTGTATAACAGTAATAAAAGAAAAAATACGTTTCATGGATTGTTTTTCATTTTACCAAGTATGGTGGGGGTCAGTGTCTTTATCCTGATTCCTTATCTGGATGTAGTGAGGCGGTCCTTTGCGGGGGCGGTCAGCCAGACATTTACCGGAGTGCAGAATTATATTACGGTACTGACCAATCCGGCTTTTCGACTGGCATGCAAAAACACTGTTCGGTTTGCAGCAGTATGTATTCCGCTTCTGATTGTGCTGTCTCTTGCCATCGCTGTGTTTTTGCAGCGTCAGGGACCGTGGGGGCAACGGTTAAAAAGTGTCTACCTTATTCCAATGGCGATTCCGGCGGCATCGGTGGTGCTAATCTGGAAGCTGGTGTTTGATCGTCATGGACTGCTGAATGGCATCCTTTCCGGACTACATGTGAATACTATGGACTGGATGAATACAGGTGCAGCATTCTGGGTATTGGTATTTAGCTATATATGGAAAAATCTGGGATATGATGTCATTTTATGGATTGCAGGACTGGGCACCATTTCGGAGAACATTTATGAGGCTGCAAGAGTGGATGGAGCAGGGGAATGGAATCTGTTTCTGAGAATCACGATGCCAAATCTTCTTCCATCGCTGTATACAATCTCGGTTCTATCCTTTTTGAATTCATTCAAGGTATTTCGGGAAGCGTATCTGGTAGCAGGAGACTACCCGAATGACAGCATGTATCTGCTGCAGCATCTGTACAATAACTGGTTCCGGGACCTGTCCATGGACAAGATGGCAGCAGGAGCCGTGCTTATGACGGTAGTAGTTTCGCTGCTTGTCCTGCTGCTGGAAAAGGCATGGGGAAAGGACATAGAGTAATGACAAAAAAGCATAATCGGCAAATGCATGCAAAGAAATATATTATCTGGGCCGTGCTCTTCGCTGCTGGATTTCTAGTATGCTATCCAATTTTCTTTTTGGTAATCGGATCCCTGATGGGGCAGGTGGAGCTTAAGGAGGTGCTGGGACCAGTGCTTTCCGGTAATGGAGGATATGTGAACTTCCCCTTCATGCCATTGTTTCCAACACTGCGAAATTATGTGGGAGTACTGATGGATTCTCCGGAATTTTTTGTGATGTTCTGGAATAGTGTGAAGACGACGGGAGCCATTCTTCTCGGACAGTTTCTGGTGAGTGTGCCGGGGGCGTGGGGATTTGCGAGGTATGACTTTCCATTTAAAAGGATGTTATTTACCCTCTATATTCTGCTGATGATGATGCCATTTCAGGTGACCATGCTGTCTGGCTATCTGGTTCTGGATAACATAGGACTTCTGGATACACTGTGGGCGGTGATTCTCCCTGCAGTATTCTCTACCTTTCCAGTGTTTATTATGTATCAGTTTTTTGTGGGGATTCCCAAAGCAATTATCGAGTCTGCAAGAATCGATGGTGCGGGAGAGCTGCAGATTTTCCTTATCTTCGGATTGCGGCTGGGTGCGCCGGGAATTCTATCAGCCATGGTACTGGGATTTCTAGAATATTGGAACCTCATCGAACAGCCCCTCACTTATCTTAAGGATCAATCGTTATGGCCCCTGTCACTCTATTTGCCGAATATCAGTCTGGAGCAGGCCGGCACTGCATTTGCTGCATCCCTTCTGACACTGATTCCGGCACTGCTCGTATTTCTAGGAGGGCAGGAATATCTGGAGCAGGGAATTATGGCGGCGGCCGTGAAGGAGTAGATTTGTCATGCTTTCTACAAAAACTTGATATACAGCGTCAGACCATTTGCTGAAAGCAAATTTAAGATGGACAGATGCTCAAAGGAGAGAAGAGTGAGATGAAAAAAATGTGGAAGAAACTATGGAGTTTCAGGGTGAAATCATTGCCGGAAAAGCGAAGAAGTATTATGGCGGCAACCAGTCTCTTTCTGTGTATGATGCTGGTCTGCACCTTTGTCTCCAGAGCGGCGGCAAGTGTTACCGTGCCAAAGGTTACGAAGTCAAAGCCCTTGACCAAGGTGATTGAACACCGTGTGCAGCTAGATGGAAATGTGGTGCAGAACCGAGAGTGTGCAGTAATCGTAGAGCCGGATTTGACGGTAGAATCTGTCTATGTCAGTGAGGGGCAGCAGGTGGAAGTGGGAGATGTTCTGTTTGCACTTGATCTGCAGAAGCTGGATGAAGCAATCTTAAAAACGAGCCAGGAAATTGAGAAGCTGAGGCTGGCTAATGAGGATGCTTCCAGTCAGCAGTCCATCACCGATCAGAAACAGGCTGCTGCCCTTGCCCGGGCACAGGAGGACTATGATACGGCCACCGCAGCAGGGAATCAGACCGTGGATGATGCGGCGCAGGCCCTTGCCCGGGCACAGGAACAGCTGGATGCATTTTACAATGATGCGGAAAATGGCAGCGGGGAAACAGAAAGGGAAGACACGGTGCGGGAAGCTCTTCAGGCAGATCTGGATCAAAAGAAGGCGCAGGCCGAAGCGCTGCAGGCACAATGGGACAGTCTGTCAGCAGATGAAAAGGCGGAACAGCAAGATCTGGAAAATGAGCTGGAGAGCGCAAAAGCGGATGCAGATGCTGCGGAACAAGCGTTCAATCAGTATGAACAACAGCAGACTTCCCAGAAAAATGTGAGTGATTCCGAGAAAGAAACTGTGTTGATTGAAGAGTATGAGACCAGAGAAAAGGCCTATCAGGATGCACTCAATGCCAGAGACGCCAATCAGACGACAGCAAACCGTGCGGCGCAGGATGCAAAAATCGGCACACCTACGGACAGCACAGTTCAGACCAATGAGATGGATATGAAATTAAAGCAACTGAGTCTGGATCGGCTGCAGGCACTCAAGGATCAAGGCGGGAAGGTGTCTGCCCAGGTAAAGGGCGTGGTTATAAAACTAAATTTGCAGACAGGAGGCCTGACGACCCAGACAGCGGCAGTGACAATGGCAGACCTTAGTTCCGGAACTAAATTTGTAGCCCCGGTATCGCAGGAAGATGCAAAATATCTGTCGGTGGGGGACACGGTGGAGTTGACCACTGCATCCGGTGGGGGGAAGATTACCGGAGTCACCATTTCTTCCATCAGTACGGATAGTGCAGGAAGCACAGCCAGTTCAAGTGGAGCAGGGACTGCAGGCAGCTCCGGCAGCTTGGAAAATGCGGGTGGCGCAGGCCAGGAAACACAGAATGTAACGGTCTTACTTCCCCAGGGAGAGCTGACAGTGGGGACACACGCAAAGCTGACCTTTTCCAGGCAGTCAGAGCGTTATCCGTTGTGTGTGCCAATGCAGGCACTCCATATGGATCAGAAGCAGTATTATGTCTTTGTGCTGCAGAAGGAAGATACGGTCCTTGGAACCGTGTACCGGGCACGGCGGGTGGATGTTACGGTGGCAGAGAAAAATACGGAATTGGCGGCACTGGAGGAAGGCGGTGTTGTGGAAGCGGATGAGATTATAGTTTCCGCTGACCGCGAAGTGGAGGGGGGCGCAGCAGTGCGCCTGACCGATTCAAAAGGAGGAGCAGAGACGGGAAAATGAAAATGCTGAAAATGCTGACTGGTGTCGCAGTGTGTGGCGTGATTCTGATATGCAATCTGTTACTGAACATTGAATCCATACATATGAGCGAGCAGACAGATTGTCTGTTTTTCCAAAACCAGAATGGAAACTGGTCTGGAAAAGAAATCATCCGGATACGGGAAAATGAAAAACAACAGGACGAACCACAGCAGTTTACGGTATGGGGGCAGGCTGATGGACAGCAGGTGCAAAATCCGGAACTCGCGCGGAAAGCAGAAACTTCCGCACTGTGGCTGCTTGGTCCCAGCAGTCTGGTTATCACGGAACCAATCTATTTGGAGGAAAAGGATACCCGCGGGTGTCTGATTGGAGAGCATACGGCACAGGAGCTATTTGGGAGCAGTGAAGTGGTGGGAAGGTCTGTGGTCATTGGTGAACAGAACCTGATTATCCGTGGAGTGCTTCGCAGTATTTCTGATGTTCTGGTACGGAATGCCGCCGAAAATGAAGACGTGGATGGACAGGTACTCAACCGGCTGAATTTGAAAAGAACTGCCGGAGATGGTGCGTCGTGGAACGGAGATGATTTTCTGATCCGAAATTCCATGGATGCAGTACAGATTCCATATCCAATGGTTCTGGATAGGGTGAGTCTCTCGCAGCTGTTACTGCCCTTTACTGTATTGGTAACTATGATTTCTTTCCTGGGCAAACGGCTGAGTCAGAACAAGAATCAGCCATTTGCCTGTGGCTTGCTTGTGATACTATTGTGCACAGCAGTCATCGTTTGGGTGAAACTGTTCTGGCCGGAGTTTACAATGGCACAGAAAATTGCGCCGGGAAAGTGGTCGGATTTTAACTATTTTACGGCACTCTGGAAACAGGAGGTGAAGGCGGCGGCACAGATGGAAGTCATGGAAAAAACGGTGATAGATGCAAAAATCTGGTCTGCGTTTCATCGCAGCCAGCTCTATACATTTGTAATGTTTCTTGGCATTCTGCTCCATGGACATAGTCCACGGGGACAATCGGATGAAAAAGAATACAGACCAGAAAAGCACTGAAGTAAATGCAGCCGGAAGCCTGGAACCGTTTCCGGGGAAAGCTAAAAAAGAAAGAACTGGAATGATAAATCTCGGTTCTTTCTTTTTGCCTGTCAGTCATGTAAGCTTTAGAAGCTGTAAAATGTTATCCGATTTACGGTCTTTGCCCGGAACCGCCCTGGAGTTCTATGGTCTCACCGGACATATATTTGAAGTCGGGTGTTGCAAGCTGGACACATACACGGCCGATATCTCTCTCTGGGTCACCGAAGCGTCCCATCGGGATTCCGTGGATGTTTTTCTCATAAGCCTCAGGCTGATATTCTTTCCACTTTTCAAGCTGCGCGGTGTATGCCAACGGACAGATGATATTAACGTTGATATTGTCCTTGCCCCACTCGGTAGCGGCTACACGGGAAAGCCCGCGAATCCCTTCTTTTGCGGCAGCGTAGGAACACTGACCGAAGTTCCCAAAGAGTCCGGCGCCGGATGCAAAGTTGATGACAGACCCTTCTGTCTCTTTTAGATATGGATAGCATTCACGCATATACAGAAATGCAGAATACAGACCGGAATAAATTGCAAGATTGAACTGCTCCATGGTGTGTTCTGCCAATGTGACACCGGAAGCGGAAGCCTGAGCATTGTTCACCAGAACATCGATTTTCCCAAATGTTTCAATGGTCTTTGTAATGACGTTTTTGGTGCTTGCTTCATTGTCTCCGCCTGCGCTGATGTCCGCCTGAACAGGCAGTACTTTGATTCCATAAAGTCGTTCTAATTCTTCTTTTGCATCCTCAAGTTTCTTGACATTTCTTCCGGTTATGACGAGGTCTGCACCCTCTTTTGCGTAAGCAGTTGCAATTCCGTATCCGATGGCTCCGATTTCACCGGCTTTTGTCATTGCTTTTCCGCCGCCTGTAATGATGGCAACTTTTCCTTCCAGTAATTTTCCCATAACAAAAATACCTCCTTCTTAGGTTGGATTTAGATAATACTATTTTACCACAATAAACAGGGTGTACATAAGAAAAAGGGAAAATAATTCAGAAAAGAATAGAAAATGTTATCTCTTAACAATACAATACCAGAAAATGTCAAAAAATTCAAGACTGGTAAACATGCTGCAGCAGGGATATAATCACGTTACCGTACACATTATAGTATCTATGGGAAGCATGAAAGGAGTGGGAGGATGGAGCAGAAAAACTGGATGGAACAGATGATGAAGGAGACACAGTTAAAACAGGTTCTTGACACCAATCAGTACACGGAAAAATATGGTCTTGTGCTGAGCAATGAGGACACGCAGATTCTGATTGCTGAGAGGGGGGAAACCTTGAAGCAAGAGAGACGGATTGAATTCGGTGAGAGCATTTTACCGAAGATTATCTATGCATTCTGTGACTCGGTGTGGATCAATCAGAGTGATTACCGCAATACCCTGATCCGGCTGCAGGATATCTTTTTTTCTTACAAGAATGAGATGATGGACGAGATTACGGATGATGAGTTGATTGCATTTATGCGGGATCAGTTTGAAACGGTGTGCGGCGGAGATCTGGATTACCTGGAAGGAACCTGCCTTGATGTCTTCGCACAGGCAATCCGGGCTGGGTATACGGATTATCAGGCCGCCGATGTTCGGGAAGAAGCCGGAAAGTTTGATCTTGTTCAGCGATGGGATAAGGAATTGTATCAGGAGGTACTGAGAGATCTGTGCTGGAAGTAAAAACAGTAAGGAGGCGGAAGCTTGGAAACAAGCAGGAAGACGGGTTACGGGTGCTTGCTTTAGCTGCAAGAAGGAGGAGAAAACGGTATGGTATCGGTTGGCTATAAAACAGAAGAGTTAGTTCCGATTGTGGGGGAACTGGCAGCTTCTTATACGGGGTATGAACATTCGTCAATCACTTATGAGAAGGCTCAGATGCTCATGGGAGCGGTGATCTACTGTATCCGGGAATATGAGAATGCAGGAAGGAATGCGCTGATGAGTAAGGATATTCCAGCAGGTGAGGCATATAAGCTGGGGTATCAGAACGTTCTGGAGAAGGTGGAAGAATTAAAGCATCTGTATCATGAGATGATTCCGTTATTTCGTGACTATGGAGTGGAATGTCTGGCAGATACGGTGCGCAGTGGAATTCCTGCATTTTTCCTGAACTACGATGTGAAATTCAATCCACAGGATACGATACTGACACTGGATTACCCGGTGTTCCTGGATTTGCGCAGAGTGAGCGGGGCAGATGCAGTATACAGATATATGCAGGCCATTTGCTGTGAGCAGGATTTTCTGCATTTTTTTGAGCAGGCCTATGTAGTTCAGGTGCTGAAGGCATATCATAAGGAATACAAGGTCCTGGTTGAAAATGTCTGTGAGATTCTGTTTCAGAATATGCTGGGGCATATGATGTTAAAGAAGCCTCTGGCAGATACGGGACTGACTTCCGGAGAGTATGAACGGATAGGAGAAATGCTGTCGGGAAAGACGGCAGAAAAACTGGAAGAAGATGTGAACCAGATGCTTGGTTATGTAATAGAGACATTTTTTGAGCATGACGGAAAGCTGTATGATTACTTGAAATGTGACAGCAGAAATATTGCCAATCGAATCTATTATTGTGTGAAAAGTCATAGTCTGCATCACATTTTTGTCCTTTGATATAAGCGTTATTTTGTGTCTTGCTGACATTTCACATACTACACGGATGGAAAAATATAAAATTTCGTAACAGGGGTTGAAAAAAATATTCAATAAGGTATTCTGAATATATAGGCTGACTACAACCCGGACGCAGATTCATAGGGCTGAGTATCAAGATTCATAGGGCCGAGTATCAAGATACATTTGTAAAAGACATCGACTGATTAAGGAGGAGTATCTGGATGAAAGCGATAGAAATTAGTCATATCACCAAAGACTATGGTTCCCACAGGGGCGTATTTGATCTCTCATTTGACGTGGGAAAGGGGGAGGTGCTGGGTTTTTTGGGGCCAAACGGTGCAGGGAAGACTACAACCATAAGACAGCTTATGGGTTTTATAAAGCCCGATAGCGGACAAGTGAAAATTATGGGGAAGGACTGTTTTAAGCGGGCGGATGAGATTCGCAGGCACTTGGGATATCTGCCCGGCGAGATCGCATTTATGGATTCCATGAGTGGCACGGAGTTTATCAGTTTTGTTGCAAAAATGAAGGGGATGAAGGATCTTGGGCGTGCGCCGGAGCTTATGAAGCGGTTTGATCTGGATGCTAGTGGAAAGCTGAAAAAGATGTCCAAGGGAACCAAGCAGAAGATCGGTATCGTCTGTGCTTTTATGCAGAATCCGAAGATTATTATCTTGGATGAACCGACCAGTGGATTGGATCCACTGATGCAGAATCGGTTTGTGGAGCTGATTTTGAGCGAGAAGCGGCGGGGAAAGACAATTCTGATGTCGTCTCATATCTTCGAGGAAGTGGAGAAAACCTGCGACAGAGCAGCGATTATCCGAAGTGGCGAACTGGTTGCGGTAGAACCGATGGAAAAGCTTTGTTCTGGCAGACAGAAAAAACTGGAGATTACATTTGCAGATGAAAAAATGGCGTCAGAATATGTGAAAGAGTTCCGAAAGGCAAGGCAGAGCAAACATCATCCGCGCATGGTGGCGATGAAAGTAGGTGGTGAGCTGGACGAGGCAGTGAAGAGAGCAGCCGCTTATACAGTGACAGACCTGGATATACATACGCAGACACTGGAAGAATTCTTTTTACATTTCTACGGAGGTGACAAAAAATGATCAATCTGACACTATATAAAAGAGAGTGGAAAGCGAACTGGATTCTTCTGGTTATTTTTATGGGGGTGCTGACTATGTACGCTACCATGATTGTGAGCATGTTTGACCCGGAGATGGGTGACAGCCTCAAGGTGATGGCGGAGAGTATGCCAGAGGTCTTTGCAGCCTTTGGAATGGCAGATGTGGGACAGACATTATTGGAATTCATCACGGGCTATCTATATGGAATTCTGCTGACGGCATTTCCAGCAGTATACATTATCATCCTAAGCAACAGGCTGGTGGCTAAATATGTTGACAACGGTTCCATGGTATATCTCTTGTCAGGACCTCAGAAACGGGGACAGATTGTGCGTACACAGGCATTGTTTCAGATTACAAGTCTGTTGGTCATGCTGGTTTACGTCATTCTTGTAATTATTGCAACGTCTCAGATTCTATTTCCAGGCGATTTGGAAATGAAAGCGTTCCTTCGGGTGAATGTGGGGCTCTTTGGCTTGTGGATTCTGCTCAGTGGCGTCTGCTTCCTTGCCTCCTGCATCTGGAATGATTCCAAGATGGCCATTGGTGTGGGCTCTGCGATTGTGGTATACGCGGTGCTGGTACAGATGATTTCCCAGGTAGGAGAGAAATTCGAAAATCTGAAATATGCAACCCCTATGTCATTGTTTCATGCAGATGGTTTGATTGCAAATGAGAGCCAGGCGTGGATAACCTGCGGCGTGATGTATGGTGTTGGAATTCTATGTTATGTGGCGGGGGTACAGATTTTTAAAAGAAGGAATCTGCCGATTTAACTTTATCATGCAGTGACAGCTGTTCGATGGTTAAGAGAAGGCAGGGAAGCGAATTGCATTGTGAATATCCGCTTTGGCTAGAAGAATATTGTGAGAATCAGGTGAAGAAACTATCAATTAGTTGAAATGTTTGAAATATATCTGAGAGCTGCATAGATAAAAGAATGAGTTACAGTCGGGGGGATTATAACAGAAAAAGGGGAATTAACATGAAGAAAACAACAAAAGATCTGATTGATATTCAGGAAGACAGTATGAAAATTGAACACGAAGAGACCATAGAAATGAATGGACTCATACCACTGGGAATGCCGGAGCTGAATGATATGGAGTGGATTGCCGACATGAAATCTCAGTTTTCCCAGACCATGGACCCGATCCTTCGGATGTACAATGCGGCGATGAATGAAACCACGGCCCGGTTTGAAATTATCAAGGATGAATTCAAGTTTCGCAGGCAGCGCTGCCCAATCCATCATATTGATACGCGTCTCAAATCGGCCAATAGTATCCTTGGAAAACTTCAGAAGAAGGATCTTGATCTGACACTGAGTTCAGCCTGCAATAACATTTACGATATCGCAGGAGTCCGGGTGGTGTGCCCGTATGTGAAGGACGTATATCTGGTACGGGACAGAATTGAGGCACAGGACGATATTCATATTATGGAAGAAAAGGATTATGTTGCGACTCCAAAGAGGAACGGATATCGCAGTTTACATATCATCATCAGGATTCCAGTTTATTTTATGAACAAGAAGCAGTTAGTTCCGGTGGAACTGCAGATTCGGACGCTGGCCATGGATCTGTGGGCAAGCTTGGAGCATGATATCAAATATAAATCCTTCAATCAGGATTATCCGATTGACTTTACATCAAAATTATACGAGTGCAGCAAACTGATTTATCAGGCAGAGAGTGATATGGAAAAAATCAATAATCTGCTGGAAGATTAACAGCCTTTTTAAATCTTTTCTTGTTGAAAGTGAGAAGATTTCTCAACAAGAAAGGTTAGACTTGAACAATCCTGTATACGAGTCCTATAATCTAGAAATACCATAAAAGAAAGAAGTGAGCAGACATGAAAGATCATAAGTTTTGGGCATGTGCAATGTTATGTTGCATGGCAATGGTTTTTTATACCGGTTACAAACACAAATAAAAGGAGGACAAAAGATTATGGGATTAGATTGGAAAAAAATTGCATTATTTGCAGGGGGAACATTATTTGGAACGGCTGGAATCAAGATTTTATCCAGCAGTGATGCGAAAAAGGTTTATACAAATGGAACGGCAGCTGTACTTAGGGCAAAGGATTGTGTAATGCAGACTTCTACAAAGATTCAGGAAAATGCCGAGGATATTCTTGCAGAGGCAAAAGCAATCAATGAGAGCAGAGCAGAAGAGACTTTTACAGAAGAAACAGAAGTGGAAGCTGATGCAGTATCAGAGGAAGCAATTGCTGAATAAGGTATCTTTTCAAGGAAGAGACAACACAGGAATAGAATGAAAAAGGGAATACCTGGATGCCGCTTACTTCTGCGGCAGAACAAAATGTAAGGATACAAGGAAAAGAAGGACATTACATGAAATTTACAATCAAACATGAGATAAAAGGACGTGTCAGAATCAGCGCAGATCAGCAGAACATGACCTGTCATCAGGCAGATATGCTTCTTTATTATCTGTACAGTCAGCAGCATGTGACCAGTGCAAAGGTATATGAACGTACCGGAGATGCGGCCATTGAATATGTGGGAAAACGGCAGGATATCATCGATGCACTGCTGAGCTTCCGCTATGAAGATGAAAAAATCCAGGCCATGGTTCCGGATCATACAGGTCGGGAGTTGAATGCGAAATATCAGGAAAAACTGATCAACAAGGTTCTGTTCCGCGTTGCAAGGAAGATTTTCCTTCCTGCTCCGCTGCGCGCTGCTTACATCGGTGTGTGTGCAGTGAAATATATCATCGCAGGAGTCCGGACACTGGCAAAGTGCAAGCTGGAGGTTGCGGTTCTGGATGCGACAGCAATCGGAGTTTCGCTGCTAAGAGGCGATTTTGAAACCGCAGGTTCCATTATGTTCCTGTTGGGAATCGGTGAGACACTGGAAGAGTGGACCCACAAGAAATCCGTGGATGATCTGGCGAGAAGCATGTCATTGAACATCGAAAAGGTTTGGCTGAAAAGTGGGGAAACGGAAGTGTTGGTTCCGATTACCGATATCAGGAAAGAGGATACCATCCTTGTACATATGGGAAATGTAATTCCACTTGATGGAATGGTAATTGGCGGTGAAGCAATGGTCAATCAGGCATCACTTACCGGAGAGTCCGTTCCGGTGAAAAAAGAAGAAGGTTCTTATGCCTACGCGGGAACAGTCATTGAAGAAGGTGAGCTGACGATTTGTGTGAAACAAAAGTCAGGCTCCACCCGATTTGAAAAGATTGTGACAATGATTGAAGAATCAGAAAAACTGAAATCTTCCTTAGAAGGAAAGGCAGCTCATCTGGCAGATGCTCTGGTTCCATACAGCTTTGCAGGAACGGTGCTCACATATTTGCTGACCCGCAACGTGACGAGAGCGCTGTCTGTGCTGATGGTTGATTTCTCCTGTGCGCTGAAGCTTGCAATGCCGATCGCAGTATTATCTGCTATGCGCGAGGCCGGGCAGTATCACATTACCGTGAAGGGCGGAAAATTCCTGGAAGCAATCGCAGAGGCGGACACCATTGTATTTGACAAAACAGGGACTCTGACGAAAGCACAGCCCACCGTGGCAAAAGTCGTGACCTTTGGCGGCAATGATGAAATGGAAATGCTGCGAATTGCGGCCTGCCTTGAGGAGCATTTTCCACATTCTATGGCAAATGCTGTTGTACAGGAGGCAAAGAGCCGCAAACTGCTCCATGAAGAAATGCATTCCAAGGTGGATTACATCGTGGCACATGGAATTTCTACTGAAATTGATGGGAAAAAGGTGATTATCGGAAGTTCACATTTTGTATTTGAAGATGAAAGATGCCGGATTCCGGAGAAAGAACAGACAAAATACCAGGAGCTTCCAGAGGAATATTCTCATCTGTATCTGGCAATTGAAGGCATACTTTGTGCGGCTATCTGTATCGAGGATCCACTACGTGAGGAAGCGGCAGGCGTCATGACCTCCCTGAAAAAAGCTGGAATCAAAAAGGTTGTCATGATGACCGGAGACAGTGACCGGACGGCGCGAGCGATTGCTGCCAGAGTCGGTGTAGATGAATATTATTCAGAAGTACTGCCGGAGGATAAGGCCAATTTTGTGGAAAAAGAAAAAGCAAAGGGCAGAAAAGTCATTATGATCGGTGATGGAATCAATGACTCACCGGCGCTTTCCGCAGCAGATGTGGGAATTGCAATCAGCGAGGGAGCACAGCTTGCGAGAGAGATTGCTGATATTACAATTTCGGCAGATGACCTCTATGAGCTGGTGACATTGAAACTCATTGCTAATGGACTGATGCGTAGAATCCGCAAGAATTACCGGTTTGTTATTGGGTTCAACGCGGGGCTGATTGTCCTCGGTGTCATGGGAATCATACCACCGACTACATCGGCACTTTTCCATAATA
Organism: Hespellia sp.; assembly: GCA_028689735.1. Taxonomy (GTDB): domain Bacteria; phylum Bacillota; class Clostridia; order Lachnospirales; family Lachnospiraceae; genus Hespellia. The sequence goes on from JAQVCP010000002.1 coordinate 41,148, forward strand.
CTTCTACGCTTGGTATCAGCCTGAGTAGTATGAAGAACCTGATTTCTTAAAATAAATGCGAATATTTTTCAATAAGACGAGTTGCTATTGACTCGTCTTATTTTATCTGCTAAAGTTAGCACATGCTAACTGTTAGACGCAACTAACTTGTGTATATAAAATGAAACAACAAAATATTAAAGTAGATAAGGAGAAATAATATGAGCATAGTAATTATTGGCGGACACGAGAGAATGGAAACACAGTATAAGGACATTTGCAAACGCTATAAATGCAAGGCAAAGGTATTTACGAAGATGAAGACGGACCTGAAGAACAAAATAGGATGTCCGGATTTGATGATCCTGTTCACATCGACAGCATCTCACAAGATGGTACATTGTGCGGTCGCAGAATCCGAGAAAAATCACGCAGTACTGGAACGCTCTCACAGCAGCAGTGCCAGTGCTCTGATTGGAATCCTGGAGCAATACGCATAGGAAGGGGAAGTGACATGCCAAAAGAAATGATACTGGAATATCTGGCACTGAATGAAAAGGAAGAAAAGTTGAAGCTCTGCCTTGTTATGGAAACAGCACCGCTGTTAAAGGGAATGAAACAGTCCTGTATCCTGGTTGTGACACCGGAAAATCTGAAGTCCATTCGCCGGCAACTGAAAAAGACCGACATCAGTTGTGTGGTGCTTCATACCCGGGAGAAAAAGGAAGTGATCATGCTTTACCGTGTACAGGCAATGGAACAGTACCTGCAGGAAGAAAAGGTGAAAAAATTTCTCCAGAATTACGGGTATAGGTGTAAAAGCTTAAGTGACTATATTGCGCTGCTTCAGCGTCGCGTCGTATGCTTCTATGAGAAGAGTCATACATTTCCACATGAGATAGGTGCATTTCTAGGGTATCCGATACAGGATGTAGAAGGATTTATTGAAAATGCGGGCAAAAATTATCTGCTAAGCGGCTATTGGAAGGTCTATTCCAATATGCAGGCAGCAAAAGAACTGTTTCGCAAGTTTGACGAGGCGAAAGACAGTGCCACCAGAGAACTACTGGATGGCAAGCAGTTATATGAAATCGCAGGCTGACTTTATCTCTATCAGGCAAGCCTCAAAAAAGCATCTGTCTTGAGGATTGTTTTTTGACTAAAGGTGGATGTAAGCGCACAAAAGCGCAGTAAGTTTTGAAAAATGAAGAAGGAGATTAGAAAAATGGAAAATGTAAAAGTTGTATATTGGAGTGGAACAGGCAACACAGAGGCAATGGCATATTATGTAGCAGAAGGGGCAAAAGAAGGCGGCGCCCAGGCAGAAACCATCAGCGTGGAATCCGTGGACAGCGCAGCACTTCTCTCAGATAAATGCTTCGCTCTTGGATGCCCGTCTATGGGAGCAGAAGAGTTAGAAGAGAGCACAATGGAACCATTTGTTGCCGAAATTGAAGGAAAAGTGGCAGGAAAGCAGATCGTGTTGTTTGGTTCTTATGGATGGGGCGATGGCGAGTGGATGCGCAACTGGGTGGAGCGTATGGAAGCAGCCGGAGCTACAATAATTGGCGGGGAAGGAATCATCGCCAACGCATCGCCGGATGAAGACGCAATTGCACAGCTTAAGGCGGCTGGAAAACAGTTGGCGGCTTTGTAATTGTAATTTTGATATAGAGAAAAGGCCTGTTGCAGATAGGCACTTTTCTGAAATGGCAGGAAGGGTCATGAGTAAAATCATGGCTCTTTTTGTTGTGTAAAAAAGTGTTGAAAAGTATGAAAATCACATAATTTTGACTTTGTAATAAGAGGATGATAAAATGGTGAAATGAAGTCCACACTTTATTGAAGTTGATTTTGTGCGCTGTCATCACAGCTATATTGTTAATCTTTCGGCAGTTCGGGAGATGCACAGAACCCGATTCTTATTGAAGAATGGAACAGAGATTGTGATCAGCAGGAGCTATCAAAAAACGGTTAGTCAGGTATTTATGAAATGGGCACTGACACAGATGTCATAGGGTGAGGTAAGGGCGATGGTTATTTTATTTGGATACATAATTATTTTGTTTATGGCAGGATGTATCATAGTTGGCTCACAGCAAATACGGGCAGTGGAGCGGGAAAACCACATTATGCAGTCTTATATTCTCTCTATGCAGGAATTTTACAAGGTAATGCAGGAACAGATAGAGGCAACTCGGTGCTATCGGCATGATCTGGCAAAACATATTCAGATGTTGGAGATTATTTTGGAGCAGCAGAAGGATGAGAATCAAGCAGAAATCCGGGAATATAGAGATGATTTGCAAAGAAAACAGCAGATGCTGTTAAGCCAGAGAATTTGTCAGGATGATATTGTAAACGCGATTTTACTGATCAAGAAACAACAATGTCGGGAAAAGGACATTCCCCTGGAACTTCAGATTCAGAATACGAAATACAGTGGACTGGAAGATGCCGATATGACAGGTCTGTTGTACAACCTGATGGATAATGCAATTGAGGCCAATGAACGCATTCGGGAAGGCGGCAAGCGCGGTATCCAGCTATCTATGGGAAAAGAAGACAATAAAATTTTCGTTCGGGTTCAAAACCAGATGCCGATTGGTGAAAAGATAACATTTAAAACCAATAAAAAGGCACAGGAAAAGCATGGTCTGGGAATGAAGATCATTCATCAGACGGTGGAGAAATATAAGGGGACTTATGAGATCAGATATGATAAGAAAGTCGGTATTATGTATATGGAGCTTTCTTTTGCGCTGAATCAGAATCCAGATAATGAAATGTAAATACTGAAAGATGAATAGAAAAATAGGAGATGACAATGAATTTATCAACAACTATGGCAGAGTGTCTTCAGAATTGTGCCAGTCTGTGGATCGTACAACTTACTTCCATTTTGTTTTTCCTGATTTATGTGGGAAAGCTGGTTCCACCTAAAAGACCGCAGTGGATTATGTTCCTTTTTGCAACTGTTAAATTTTTCGTACAAATTACTCTCTTTAATATTATTTTAGGGGCTTATTTTAAAGAAACAGTTTGGTGGAAGCTTACGCATTTTACTATGGTTGTGGTATTTGCTGTTTTGAGTTGTTTTGTTTTTCTGTATGTGTATTCTGGAGATTGGCTTCATGTTTTAATAGCGTCGATCATAAGTGAAGCAATTGCCAGTTGTACTACGGGGCTGGGAATTATGGGAGCGAATCTGCTTAGTGGCGAACAGGAAATCTGGAGTGTCGTAGCACCATTTCGCCCCGCTTTTTTCCTGATACCTGTTATAGCGTGGTCAATTGGGGCGGTTTTGTATCATCTTGTAAAACCAATACTGGGCCGATACCGTAGTTATCAATTTAAGCATCCTGTTGTATTATGGTCTTTCTTTTTTCTCTACCTGTTTTATGCCTTTCTTTCAAATCTGCCAAATGCTGTTTCTGATAATGAGACATTCTATCGCGTTAACTATGGAGTTATACTGACAGGAAGTCTGCTGCCAGCAGGATTCTATGTTCTGCTAATCTGGAGACGGAAGAAAAGAACCGAGATGGAACGTATGTATTTGAAAAAGATGCAAGTGATTACGGAGCTGCAATATAAGCAAATGCATTCTCAAATCCTGTACATGAAGGAAAGCCAGAAAAAGATGCAGTTAGAAATGCATACACTGCTGCAGTTAAAGGAAGAGAAAGGCGCAGACGACAGGATTCGAGATTACATATCCAAGCTGGAAAGACATTATCATGCTATAAAGGCCGGTGTGTATAGTGATGATTGGCAACTGGACGCATTGTTATGTCATTATGCAGGCATATGCCAGAGTCAGGAAATAGCGGTGGACTTTTCAACCCAGGGTCTGGCAGGGCAGCAAATTGGACAATATATGGGGCAGATCCTGTTGGAATTACTGGAGTTTGGCGTGCATCATGCAATAGAGGGGACTAAACAGCAACGCCATATAAAGCTTCACATTGCAATCGTCAGAAATCAGCTTGTGATAGATATGATTTATAGCGGAGCAGCGAAGTATCGACCTGGAAAAACAGTAAAAGATTGGAAACGTACAAGTCAGGGAGCCATTATGCAGACCCGGACCAATGGTTCCACCCAGCTTCTGTTGTGTGCACCACTTTGACAAGAGGCGCAAGGGAAAAAGATTACAGGGGAAAGAGGGCAGTAGTTAAAAGCATAAAGGATTCATTGTATGTTTTCCATATGGGGGATAAAAACTAAAATAAAGAAACGGGGATAGCTGAATGAATCAAATCCTAATAAATTCATTCAACTTATCCCCGCTTTTTGAGTCTTGCAAAATAAGAACCAAAGTTATGGTTATTTGATAAATTCCTTGATCGCCGCAAAGCTTTCCGCGCTGATTACGTGTTCCATACGGCAGGCATCTTCTGCTGCAACCGTTGCATCGACCCCGAGTCTTACCAGCCAGTCCGTCAGGAGCGTATGGCGCTCGTAAATCATAGTAGCAATCTTAAGCCCGCTTTCCGTCAGCGTGATAAAGCCGGCATCGCTCACTTCGATATATTTTTTCTCACGGAGATTCTTCATGGCAACACTGACACTTGCTTTGGAAAATTCCAAATCGGTTGCGATATCGATAGAGCGGACAACCGGGAGTTTCTTGCTGAGTATAAGGATACTCTCGAGATAATTTTCTGCGGATTCGTTCGATGTAATTTTCATTGTATATTCACCTCGTTTTATGATTGATTTTAATCTTCGTATATCGGCGTAAAGGTTAGCGCCACTTAACTAGAAGTATACCATATCGCTCTGCGTAAGGCAATTAAAACAAAAGAATTATTGAGAAATTTTATCAATAAAAGTCAACAAATTCTAATATTTGTTATTGACAACTTCTTGACGTTCGTATATACTAACCACGAAGACAAATGAAAAACATTATCAATATCAAGAGAAAGAGGGTGCCATATGATGCCTTTGACAATGGCAAATGTAGGCGAGAATGTCGCAATCAGAAGAATTGGCGGGAAAGATGAGACCAGACGTTTTTTGGAGACATTGGGATTTGTGGTCGGCGGAACTGTTTCTGTCATTACAGAGATTAATGGAAACATGATTGTAAACGTGAAAGATTCCAGAGTTGCCATCAGCAAAGAGATGGCCAACAAGATCCAGATATAATTTTTTTGACAAGCATGTATTAAGCAGATAAAGAAGGAGGACCTATGCAGACATTAAGGGATGCTGCTGTCGGTGAGACAGTCAGGGTAAAAAAATTGCACGGTGAAGGTGCTGTAAAGAGAAGAATCATGGACATGGGAATTACAAAAGGTGTGGAAGTACATATTCGTAAAGTCGCACCACTTGGTGATCCGGTTGAAGTGAATGTAAGAGGATATGAATTATCTCTCAGAAAAGCCGATGCTCAGATGGTTGAGGTTGAAGCGTAATTTACAGTGAGATAAAAAGTGGAGACTATCTGAAATGCTCAGCAGAGAAATCTGCATTTTTTTAAAAACAATGGTTAGATAAAACTAATAAAAATGCATTTTGACTAATAAAATTTATCATCGACTAATTTAATTTTTATTTCACTAACAACAAGCATTATAAAGGACATTATCATCAAAATCAGGTCAATTGTAAATGACATGTATCATTGAGACTACAAGTAAAATGAAGCATTTACACAGAGACAAATTAACAAAAACATGTAAGAATTTTCTTGAGGAGGAAAAACAATGGCAGTAAAAATTGCACTTGCCGGAAATCCAAACTGCGGTAAGACAACACTATTTAATGCCCTGACAGGTTCCAATCAATTCGTTGGAAACTGGCCAGGTGTAACAGTAGAAAAAAAGGAAGGAAAGCTGAAAGGGCACAGCGATGCAATTATCGTGGATTTGCCAGGTATCTATTCACTTTCTCCATATACACTGGAAGAGGTAGTAGCAAGAAATTTCCTGATCACAGAGAGACCGGATGCAATCCTGAATATTATCGATGGAACCAACTTGGAGCGTAACTTATATCTTACGACACAGCTGGTAGAACTTGGAATTCCGGTAATCGCAGCAGTGAACATGATGGATATCGTTGAGAAGAACGGTGATAAGCTCAATACAAAGAACCTTGCAAAAGAGCTGGGCTGTAAAGTGGTTGAGATTTCAGCACTCAAGGGAACCGGAATTACTGAGGCGGCAAATCAGGCAGTTGATGTTGCAAAATCAGGCAAGAAGATGGTGCCGCAGCACAGCTTTGAGGGATGTGTAGAACATGCACTGGCTCATATTGAAGAAGCAGTTCTTCACAGTATGCCGGAAGAGCAGCAGAGATGGTATGCCATCAAGATTTTTGAACGTGATGAGAAAGTACTTGCACAGCTTAACATTCCGGCCGATACAATGGCACATATCGAAACAGACATTAAAAGTGCAGAGGAAGAGATGGATGACGATGCAGAATCAATCATCACGAACGAGAGATATGTATACATCGGTTCTATCATTAGAGACTGCTGTCAGAAGAAAAACAAAGGCGGCATGACTACTTCTGATAAGATTGACCGTATCGTGACGAACAGATTCCTTGCACTGCCAATTTTTGCAGTGGTAATGTTTATCGTATACTATGTATCGGTCACAACCGTAGGAACCATTCTTACAGACTGGACAAATGACACATTGTTTGGTGCCTGGATTATCCCTGCGGCACAGAGCGGATTAGAAGCAATCGGCTGTGCAAGCTGGCTCACAGGTCTTCTCGTAGACGGTATTATCAGTGGTGTAGGTGCTGTACTTGGTTTCGTACCACAGATGCTTGTGTTATTCGCATTTCTTGCATTTCTGGAGTCTTGTGGATACATGGCACGTATCGCATTTATCATGGATAGAATTTTCCGCAAATTTGGTTTATCCGGAAAATCATTTATCCCGATGCTGATCGGAACCGGTTGTGGTGTTCCAGGAGTTATGGCTTCCAGAACCATTGAAAATGATCGTGACCGTAAGATGACAATCATGACAACAACTTTTATTCCTTGCGGAGCAAAGCTTCCAATCATTGCACTCATTGCAGGCGCACTCTTTGGCGGAGCTTCCTGGGTGGCACCAAGTGCATACTTTGTGGGAATCGCAGCAATTATCTGCTCAGGTATTATTTTGAAGAAAACAAAAATGTTTGCAGGAGACCCGGCTCCATTCGTAATCGAGTTACCTGCATACCACATGCCGACTGTTATGAACGTACTTCGCAGCATGTGGGAACGTGGCTGGTCATTTATTAAAAAGGCAGGAACAATCATTCTCTTATCAACAATCTTCGTTTGGTTCGCACAGAGCTTTGGATTTACAGACGGAGGATTTGGAATGGTAGAGGATATGGAGGACAGTATTCTTGCAGCAATCGGAAGCGGTATCGCATTTATTTTCAGACCACTTGGATGGGGAAACTGGAAAGCGGCAGTTGCAGCAATCACTGGACTTGTAGCAAAAGAAAACGTAGTTGGAACATTCGGAGTATTATATGGAATGGCAGAAGTTGCAGAAGACGGACAGGAAATCTGGGGAACACTTGCAGGAAGCATGACGCAGGTAGCTGCATATTCTTTCCTGGTATTTAATTTACTCTGCGCACCTTGCTTCGCAGCAATGGGAGCAATCAAGCGTGAGATGAACAATGCAAAATGGTTTTGGTTCGCAATCGGATATCAGTGTGGATTAGCATATCTTGCATCACTTTGTATTTACCAGATTGGTACACTGATCACAACAGGAACTTTCGGTGTTGGTGTCATCGTAGCAGCTGTCATTATCATTGGATTTATTTACCTGTTATTCAGACCATATAAGGAAAGTAATACGTTTTCCATGAATGTATCCAGTGTCAACGCGAAAGCGAAAGCATAGAGAGAAGGAAGAATATGGGAACAATTATCGTAGGTGCAGGATTGGTATTGGTAGTAGCGGCAATCGTAAGAAGAATGATCAAAGATAAAAAAGCTGGAAAATCCATTCAGTGCGGTGGTGACTGTGGACACTGTGGTGGACACTGCAATCATTAAAAGCCGTCTGTATACAGGCCAAAATGAAGTTTGGGACGCAAGTGTGATTAGCTTGTGCAGCGTCCTTAATGGAGGAAATCAGATGAAGCAGATCCGAATAGGTGCAAAGAAAAACCCTGATATCAAGAGCCAAAAGAAAAGTCAGATGCAGCGGGAGAAAATTGTTGCAAAGCTCAGAGAAAAGGGATGCAGGATAACAAAACAGAGATTGCTTTTGCTTGATGTGATTTTGGAAAATCAATGTTCCAGCTGTAAGGAAATCTATGCAGAGGCATCGAAGGCGGAGCCGGATATTGGGATTGCCACAGTGTACCGTATGGTGAACATGCTGGAAGAAATCGGTGCCATTAACCGGAAAAATCTATACAAAGTAACGTTTCCGGAAGGAAAAAGCAGGCAGGTGTGCACCGTAGTTCTTGATGATAAGACAACATATAACTTGTCGGCAAAGAACTGGAATGATGTCGTAAAGGCTGGTCTCTCCAGCTGCGGATATTTGGAAAAGCAAAATGTAGTCTCCATTATGATGGTGGGCGAAGAATAATCAGTAAAAAAAGAAAACCGGATGGGGCATATCAAACCTGTCCGGTTTTTCTTTGGGTTGATTTTGCATAGGTAACAGAGTAAAATATGAAATAAGAGAAAATATGTGGAGTGCAGTGAGATTCTAATTACAGCAATCGGTGCCAATGCATGAACCACTGAAAAATCCAGTGAGACAGAAGAATGATTTTACAAATTTTTCACACTACTTTTACCAAAACGAGATAGTTTGCATCTTGAAAATGCGCTATGATGGCGTGGGAGAAAAAGTGCGGAGAGACGCGCGAAAGTAGTACAGGGAAGGTGAAAGGAGTTAACATACATGCCAGAGACATATGCACATTATAGAATGGGACAGGCAGTCAGAAAATATATAGGAGGAAAGGAAAAGGAGATTATTGAGAAGTACCCGGAGTTATTCCTGATTGGTTTACATGGACCGGATATTCTGTTTTATTATAAGCCGCTGCAGTCGAATGTGGTGAATAAGACCGGATATGGAATGCACGAAAGATCAGGAGCACTCTTTTTTGAGCGGGCTGCAAAGATAGCGAGAAAGTATAAGAATCATGGTGCATATTTAGCTTATATATATGGATATATCTGTCACTTTGCATTGGATGTGAGTTGCCATGGGTATATTGATGAGAAAATTGAAAAAAGCGGAATTTCTCATGCGGAAATTGAGACAGAGTTGGATCGGGAGCTGATGGTGAAGGATGGATGGGATCCCATTCGTAAAAAGACCAGTGGACATATTGTGCCATCGGAAAAAAATGCGGCAATCATCCAGGCATTTTATCCGGGAATCAATGAGCGGCAGATAGAAAAGTCTTTAAGGGGAATGGTATTCTACACGAACTTTCTGGTTGCACCTGGGAAGATGAAGCGAAGCGTTATCTATACTTTTTTGAAGATGACAGGTCACTACGAGAGTATGCAGGGACAGATTGTGAATTATAAGAAGAATCCGGAGTGCGCTGACAGCACGGAGAAGCTGATGAGTTTGTATAAGGATGCAGAAAAATTAGCGGTTCAACTGATTTATGAATACAGAGGATTTCTAAAGGGTTCAGAGAAACTAAATAAAATATATCATTATAACTTTGGTTCACAGCTTGTGGGAAGTGAAAAAAAACAGAAAGTACCAGAGTACTGAACTAGTCACTCTGATTAGATTTTACATAATCTTTACATACTGATGACTTGCTTTTGATAAACATATTGTAGGATATAAAGAATTAAAAACTGATGACCTACATATGTATTAGTGTGTTCGGTCCTATTTCTCGTATTCAGATAGAACAATAGGAAGAACTGGGTTGCAAAATATTAGAAAGTAGAGATGAAGATGGGAAGAGTTAGTAAACAAAGCGAGCTGGCGAAAATCCTGGAGGATGCAGACCGGATGCTGAAGGCACAGAGTGCGATCGGCCTTGTAAAATCAAAAATACAGATTATTAATTCAGAACTGTCCCTGACTGCGAACCACAAAGTGATTGTCAGTATGCAGGATCGCATCAAAACTACGGAAAGCGTATGTCAGAAGCTCAAGAAGAAGGGGCTTCCCTACAGTTACGATGCAGTAGAAGAGAATATCAATGATGTGGTTGGAGTTCGTGCAGTATGTGCATTTGAAGATGATATTTACAGGGTGGCGCAGATTCTTCTTTCGCATCCGGATGTGAAGCTGCTCAAGAAAAAGGATTATATCGTGGATCCGAAAAAGAGTGGTTATCGGAGTCTGCATCTTATTATTCAGGTTCCGCTGTATCTTTCTTCTGGAGCCGAGTGGATCAAGGTGGAATTACAACTGAGGACCTCGGCCATGAATTTCTGGGCAGATCTGGATCATCAGATGCGCTATAAAAGAGGTGTCAAGGAAGCCAAGCTTATCGGGAAAGAGCTTAAGGAGTATGCAGACAAGATTAAGGAACTGGATGAGCATATGGTAGAGCTGCGTAAGAAGATTGAGTCAATATAGGAATTTAAAAATGAAAAGAGAGGAATCCTGGGTCATGTAAAAATGATGCAGGATTCCTTTTTACATAAATTTAACTCACGTATTCACCTATCCTTTACGTAATTATTGTACGATTTAGGCAAATAAAAAAAAGGACAGGTGATTCTATGAAAAAAACCTATGTGATTGATACGAATGTCTTGATTCAGGCGCCCTATGCGCTGGATTGCTTTGAGGATAACAGCCTGGTGATCCCACTGGTGGTACTTGAGGAACTGGATGGTTTGAAAAAGACCGAGGGAGAGAAGGGAGCGAATGCCCGGACAGCAGTCAGAAGACTTGAGGAATACAGAAATCGTGGAAATCTGCTCGAAGGAATTCAGATGGAGACAGGTGGAAGTATCCGGATTGAGAAAAACTTTGTAAATGTGCAGCTCCCTGAGGACCTGCCGGATGACAAGGCAGACAACCGTATCTTAAAAGTATGCAAAGGACTCCTTGAGGAAAAGAAACAGGATGAACAGATCATACTTGTCACAAAGGACATTGTGCTTAGATTGAAGGCACAGATACTCGGTATTAAGGCGGAGGATTTTACAACAGAACAGATTTCAGAGGATGATGCGCTCTATACTGGACGATGTGAAGTATTTGTTCCGGAAGAAATGGTGAAGGAATTTAAGAAAAAGGGCGTCAACGTGAAAGACATTTACCGCTCGGATGAAGAAGGAAATCATGTATCACAGGAATTAGTGGAAAATGAATTTGTCATATTAAAAGCGGACCAGTCCACGAAAAAAACGCTGCTGGGAAGAGTCCACGGAAACAAAATCGTACCACTGACTTATAAAAAGAGTAAGCCTTACGGGGTGTCACCGAGAAATGTGGGACAATATTTCATGCAGGAAGCACTGATGACCAGTGCGGAGGAAGCACCGCTTGTCATTATCAAGGGAATGGCGGGAACGGCTAAGACTTTTTATTCACTGGCGGTGGGCATGGAAAAAATCTACAATAATCCAAACGGAGAATACCGAAGGATCATCGTGTGCAGACCGAATGCGCAGTTTGATGACGATATTGGATTTTTGCCAGGCGATGAGCAGGAGAAGATTGCACCTCTGATGCGCCCGATTGTTGATAACCTGGAACAGATTCTTGATTCAGATGACAAGAGCCGTTACGATGATGAGACCATGCTCAGCGATAAGATTATGGAAGTATTTGAGCGTGGAATCATTCAGACGGAGGCTTTGAATTTTATCCGCGGGCGTTCTATTGCAAAGACTTACCTGATCATTGATGAGGCACAGAATATGACGCCGAATCAGGTCAAAGGAATTATAACGAGAGCCGGAAAAGATACCAAGATTATTTTACTTGGTGACCCGAACCAGATCGACAAGCCATTTCTGGATGAACGGACGAATGGTCTAAGCTATGCGGCAAAATACATGAAAGGCAGTTCTTATTGCTGGCAGGTAACACTGTCTGCGGAAGAGTGCGAGCGCTCGGATCTGGCAATGGATGCTGTAAAACGATTATGAAAAGGATGAAACGAGTTGGACTATAAACAAATACTGCAAAATGAAGAAGTAAGGGCATTCCTGAAAAAGGGGAATGCCAACCTCGGGGTGCTTGGTTATACGGATCACTCCGAAAAACATTGTGCCATTGTGGCCAGTCAGGCGGCGCATATTCTGGAAGAATTCGGATACTCGGAGCATGAGGTTGAGCTGGTGAGAATCGCAGGATTTATGCACGATATCGGAAATGCGGTCAACCGGAGAAATCACGGGGAATACGGTGCGATTCTGGCAAACGGGATTCTGGAAAAGGAGGGAATGCCGCTGGCGGACCGCGTGGAAATCGTATCGGCAATCGGAAATCATGACGAATCGACAGGCGGGTCCATTGATGCACTCTCTGCAGCCTTGATCCTGGCGGATAAGACAGATGTAAGACGAAGCCGCGTGCGCAACAAGGATAAGACGACATTTGACAAGCATGACCGGGTGAATTATGCGGTGACTCAGGCAAAGCTGAAGCTGAATCCGGAGAAGGGGAGCATTACGCTGAATCTTCAGATTGATGAGAAAATCTGTACAATGTATGAGTATTTTGAAATTTTCCTTGGGAGAATGATGATGTGCAGACGTGCGGCGGAAGTCCTGGGGGCAAAGTTCAAGCTGACCGCAAACGGGAGTAAGGTTTTGTAAAGGCGGGAGAATGTGACGAGGTGGGATGTTTGGGTTGACGGATTTTGGAATGGGGTATATCTTAGTAGGAGAATGATTTTTGGGAGATGAGATATATGTCATGGGATACGGAAGAGAAGAGCGTTCTGCTGAAGGAAGATGGGCTTGAAAGAAAAATTGAGAAAGCTGAGCAGAAAGCGAAAAGGGTCAAAGTGGAGATTGAGAAGGCTGAGCAGGAAGTAAAGCGGGAGATTCAGATGTCGGAGACGACGATTGTCGGGATTTTGCTGGCTTTGGTGGGTGGTTTTCTGGATGCCTACACTTACCTGTGCCGTGGAAAAGTTTTTGCAAATGCGCAGACTGGGAATATCGTGCTTTTTGGAATTAAATTATCTGAGGGAGACTGGCGTGGAGGTTTTTATTACTGTCTGCCGATCCTTGCTTTTGCGGTGGGAGTAATTCTATCGGAGCGGATTCGCAGCAAATTCGGACATCAGAAGCAGTTTCACTGGAGACAGATGATTATTCTGTCTGAAATTCTGATTCTTCTGGCTACGCTTCTGGTTCCTCGGGGAGATTGGGATATGATTGCAAATATCATGGTATCCTTTGTATGTTCCCTGCAGGTGCAGAGCTTCCGCAAGTTTGACGGGTATGCCTGTGCGACTACCATGTGCACCGGGAACCTTAGAAGCGGGACAGAGCATTTGAACAAATATCTCAACACGAAAAGCAAAGCGAGTCTGAAAGCCTGTATCCACTATTACCGGATTATCCTCTTTTTTATTGTGGGGGCATTCCTGGGAGCGGTCCTTACGAATGGTCTGGGAGTAAAGGCGATTGTACTGGCTTGTGTCGGTCTGCTTCTGGTATTCTTCTTAATGTTTAGAAGAGAGGCGAAGAGCTTGGGTGTCTGTTAGGTTCTATAAAATTGAAGCATCGCATAGTCTGATACAAAAAGCATAAGGAGTGAGGCTATGAGTGATTTGTGCAAAGAGCGTATCCTGTCGGAGCATTACCGGGATTTTATTGTGACCCGGGTCCGACCGCCTTTCTTTCGGCAAATTTCAGAAGAGCAGCTTTGTGAACAGAAGATGGATTTTGGCTACAGTGCAGCTTATTTGCAGGAAACGCTGGCAACACCGATAACCTTTGAAAAATTTTCCTATAATTCCATTCCGAGTTGTTACACACTTCTGGACATGGATGCACTGAATCAATCTGGAATTCTGAGCATACAGAATTATCCCACTTTGCAGTTAAAAGGAGAAAATGTCATCATAGGTTTTGTGGATACCGGAATCGATTATCAGAATCCTATTTTCCGCAATCTGGATGGCAGCACCCGGATTCTGGGAATCTGGGATCAGACGATTCAGTCGGGATTTACCCCGCAGGGAATCGATTATGGGAGCGAGTATACAGAAAATCTGATTAATGAGGCGTTGGCATCGGAAACTCCACAGACACTGGTGCCGACCGTGGATGAAAATGGGCACGGGACCTTTCTTGCCAGTGTGGCGGCAGGAGGTGCCGATGCCCAGAATCAATTTCTGGGTGCCGCGCCGGAGTGCCGGATTGCGATGGTTAAATTAAAGCCAGCCAAACATTATCTGAAACAATACTACTATATTGAAGATGATGTGCTCTGCTACCAGGAAAATGATATTATGCTGGGGCTTCATTATCTGGAAAATCTGGCAAATGCGTATCAGATGCCACTGGTATTTTGTGTTGCGCTGGGTACGAATATGGGGGGACATGACGGAAGTCTGCCGCTTCCATTTGTCCTGAATCAGTATGCGGGAGAAGGAAACCGTGCTGTTGTCATCGGTGGAGGGAATGAAGCAGGAGCCAGGCACCATTACGAAGGAAATCTGACTAACATGAATCAGTCGGAGAATGTGGAAATCAGGGTGGAACAGGGAGTCAGTGGATTTTCCATGGAGCTGTGGACTGAAATACCCAATATTCTTTCGGTTACGGTGACTTCTCCCTCAGGGGAGAGCACCAGCAATCTGTCCATACGGTCGAGCAGCAGCCAGATGTTCCAGTTCCTCTTCGAGGGAACAAGCCTGTTCGTGGATTACCGGCTGCTTGTGGAGAGAAGCAGTTCGGAACTGGTCTTTTTTCGCTTTGCAAAGCCGACACCCGGAATCTGGAGAATCACAGTGACACCGGTTCAGATCGCTACAGGAGAGTTCCATATGTGGCTTCCGGTTACAGAGTTTTTGAGTGGCACGGTATATTTTATCCGCTCCAGTCCCAATAAGACCATTACCAATCCTGCCAATTCTCAGGATCCTCTGACGGTAGCTTTCTATAATGGAGAAGAAGACAGCATCGCGCTGGAATCAGGACGTGGATATACAAGAAAGAACTTGATCAAACCAGAACTTGCGGCTCCCGGTGTCAATATTCTGGGTGCAACGACCAGACAGAACTTTACGCGCCGCTCCGGCTCTAGTCTTGCAGCCGGAATTACCGCCGGGGCAATGGCACTTCTGATGGAATGGGTGATATATCATAGAGGTGATACCGGAATTGATTCAGTACAGCTTAAGAGTATGCTGATTCTGGGGGCAGAACGAAAAAATAATATCTCATATCCAAACAGGGAATGGGGATATGGAACGCTGGATTTGTACCGGACTTTTGAAGAGACGAGGCAGTTCTGAAACTGCCTTCCACTTATCTCAGGAGAGGTAACGCTCTT
This sequence comes from Hespellia sp., assembly GCA_028689735.1. GTDB lineage: Bacteria > Bacillota > Clostridia > Lachnospirales > Lachnospiraceae > Hespellia. The sequence goes on from JAQVCP010000002.1 coordinate 56,585, forward strand.
TCTGTTCTTTGCTGAGACTGGAAACCAGCATATGTTTTAACCGAATCATTTCACTTAAATCTTGCAGAATATAGTAGGCGGTTGCCTGTGAAAGAAATTCGGCTCTTGTCCCTGGAAGTTTGGTGCTATCAAGAACGGAGGCAGTTTCCTGATAGCTGTCGGCCCAAAGTTTGACGGAGTATTTTAAGGAAATGGTTGGAGCCATTTCTTCCATCAGAGAGGCAAGGGCATCCGCAGATGCCGGATTATTTTGGATATCCATATGGGATATTTGCTGATGAATGTGTTTTAAAAGTTCAAGCTCGCTGCCGCGCATGTTCATATAATCAATAAAGAAGCGGGCATGTTCTTCCAGAACATTATTATAGTACCGGAATGCCAGGTCTGAGCCATCTTCTATCAGGTGCTGAAGATGTTCCAGACGTGAAGGGATGTCTTCGTTTAACGGTGCTTCCCTTTTGAGAATTTTACAAAAGGTAAAAAGAAGCTGTGAGATACTTTCGTCCACGGAATTGACAGCAGCCATATTTTTGTTGATTTTTGGATGAATGAGCCAGCTAAGCATCAAAGCAATTGTGACACCGATCAGAACTCTTAGCGCTTCATTTACAATGAGATGTATGGTGAAAGGCTCAGCCATGATAAATAGATGAAAGGCGACAACTGTATTGACAGAGAGTGTGTGAAACCATCCTAGAAAGATGGAAATGATTACAACAAAACTAATGGCAAGTGCAAAGGCTTTTGTACTGGTGCCAATTCCGTCATGGACCAGATAACATATCAACAGAGTATAGAGAAATGAAATTCCCCGATGCCTTGCGGTGTAAAGACTTCCTCTTCGGGTTGATTCTATGCCCAGAAGAGTGACAACTCCGGTTGACGGAGCAAAGTCAATATTCAGAAACTCCGCAATCAGAATGGAAAGCACGATTCCGATGGAAATTTTTATTGCATAATATAAATTATCAGTTGTGATGTGGTTTTTAAACCAGCTTTTTATGGAAGAAGCCAAAGTGGTTATCCCCTTTCGTAATATGGATGTATTCTTATAGGATGTCAAAGACACCTTGTTCTATTATAAGTTCTCATGCTGCAAAGGGCAAGAAATCATTATCATTTTATAAACATTAGGTAAATTTTGTGACAGTAGGAAAAGAATGGGGTATAATATTTTGTATGATTTGCAAGGCAGATAGAAAAAATCAGAAGAAAACACACAAACTGAAAGGGGATAAACCATGAGAGATTTTTTAGAAGATTTAGGAAAAAAACTTGGTGAGACAGCAGACACGATTACATCAAAAGCAGGTGAAGTAGTAGAGGTTCAAAAGATTAAGAATCAGATTCGCACACTGGAGCGGGGCAACGAGAGAGATCTGGAAGATATTGGAAAGATGATGTATGAACAGTACAGAGCCGGAGAGGTCATTCCTTCAGATATGATCAGCTTATGTGAAGCAATTGAGAAGCGGGAGAACAGTATTACAGAATATAATAAGCAGCTTTCCGAAGTGAAGGGAACGAATGAATGTCCATCCTGCGGATGCTTTGTTGAGAAAGGAATGTCTTTCTGCCCATTCTGTGGAACCAAAGTTGCGGAGGAAAAAACGGAAGATGTTTTTGAAGAAGAGCCAGCAGCGGATGCAGCTGAGACAACAGAGGCAGTTACCGAGCCGGAGACAGTGGCAGAAGTAGTCGGTGAAGCAGCACAAAATATAGCAGAAGAGATCAAAGCCGATATTGATGACATTGCAGATTAGAGAAAGCAGGTAGAAGATGCTGATATTAATATTGATGGTATTTACAATGTTCCTGATGATCTTCGACATCGGTGCGAAGATACTGGTTGAGAATAATATCACCCGGGGGGAAGAACATGACATCCTGGATGGAAATGTAAAACTTCGCAAGGTGTACAACGAAGGCATCTGTTTTAATTTGTTTGATGAACATCAGAAAGAGGTAGGAATCCTCTCCTCCTTTGTCACCGTAATATTGACTATTTACCAATTGCTGGTATTGATGCAGAAAAAGCATTATCTGAAAAAGTTGGGGCTCTCCCTTATGACAGCAGGAGCCTGGAGCAACACCCTGGACCGCGTAACCAGACACTACGTGGTAGATTATTTCAGTTTCAAAACAAAGTGGAAAAAACTAAACGACTTGACCTTCAACCTGGCAGACATTTTCGTCATTACAGGGAGTCTCCTGCTTATGATAAGCTCCCTGTTCCACAAGAAAAAATAAGGGCCAGTTGGCGAAAAAAGAGATTTCACAAAAGTACTTTCTTGTGAAATCTCTTTTTTTCGCCGACTGGCTTTTAACGAAATACAATCGGAGGATAAATCAACGAACTTACTCTTGCCCGTTCCAGCAGTAAGTACAAAGCTTACAGGGATCAATGCCTACCGACTCGATCATATCGTCCAAACGGTGATACAGAAGGGAAGAGAAGTTCAGTTCCCTGCCGATGGTGGTAGTCATCTCCTGATAGCGGTCAGTCTGCGGATCTGTATATTCGTTCAGGTACTTGTCGGAATCATTTCCCTCGAGGCGCTTGATTACGCGTCTTGCAATTAAGTCCATCTCTGAAGTGGATCTGGAGAAGTTCAGGTACTTGCATCCGTAGATGATTGGTGGACATGCCGTACGGATATGCACCTTTCTGGCGCCACTCTGATAGAGAAATTCGGTGGTCTCTCTCAACTGTGTGCCTCTTACGATGGAATCGTCGATGAGGAGAAGATTCTTATTCTTAATCAGCTCGTGGATTGGAATCAGCTTCATCTTGGCAATCAGGTTCCGCTGACTCTGGATGGTTGGCATAAAAGAACGGGGCCAAGTCGGTGTGTACTTGATAAACGGTCTGGAAAATGGAATTCCAGAGGCATTGGCATAGCCTACTGCGTGGGCAATTCCAGAATCTGGTACACCTGCTACGGTTTCTGCATCTGCGTTATCACGTCCCGCAAGGAGCTCACCGCATTTGTAACGCATCTCCTCGACACTGACTCCCTCATAGGACGAAGATGGATAACCATAGTATACCCACAGGAAGGTGCAAATCTTCATATCCTTGCCAGGCTGAACTAAAGTGGTGACAGCCTCCGGACTCATGACAACAATCTCACCGGGACCTAGTTCTTTGTATTCCTGATAGCCCAGATTGAGGTAGGAAAAGCTCTCGAAGCTGGCACAGAAAGCACCCTCCTTCTGACCGATGGCAACCGGAGTTCTTCCGAGACGGTCACGGGCAATAAAGATACCCTTTGGAGTCATGCAGAGCATGGTCATGGAACCTTCAATCATTTCCTGGGCATACTGCAGTCCTTCAATCAGGTTCTCTTTCTGGTTGATAATTGATGCGACCAGCTCGGTGGCGTTGATATCTCCGCCACTCATCTCAAGAAAATGTGTGTTGCCGGCTTTGAAAATCTTAGCGACAATCTCCTCCATGTTACTGATCTTTCCGACGGTAGCAATGGCATAGGTACCGTGATGGGAGCGAACCAGCAAAGGCTGCGGTTCATAGTCTGAGATACAGCCTATTCCAAGGTTACCGGTCATCTCATTGACATCCTTCTCGAACTTGGTTCGAAACGGTGAATTCTCAATGTTGTGAATGGAACGGTCGAATCCGTTCTTCCCGTGAACAGCCATTCCTCCGCGGCGTGTTCCGAGATGGGAATGATAGTCCGTCCCAAAAAATAAATCAAATACGCAATCCTCTTTCGAGGCAACTGCAAAAAAACCACCCATATGTATTTTCCTCCTAAACGACAAATTACAAAATTTTTAGACATATAACTTAAGAATAGCGATACAAAGAGATAAAGTCAATGTATTTTTGTTGTCAATTCAGTGAGAATCCAATATAATGAAAAAGTCAGGGTTGCAAGAAACGTTAACATAACCTTGTAGCAAATCGGTATGAGGATGCGGAGAAGGGAAAAAGAGAAACAAATGATAGAGGCAATGGTATTTGATATGGACGGTCTGCTGTTCGATACGGAGCGTATCGTGCAGCGTTCCTGGAACAGGGCAGGAGAAGTGCTTGGGTATGGGCCGATGGGGGAACAGATTTATCACACATTGGGATTTAATGTGGTGAGAAGGGAGCAGTATTTTAAAAAGCTGTACGGGCAGGATTTCCCTATGGAGAAGTTCTCACCACTGACAAGGAAGTTTTTTTATGAAATTGCGGATGCAGAAGGAATTTCGATGAAACCGGGAGTGAGAGAGCTGCTGATTTATGCCAAGGCGCATGGAATAAAGACCGCACTTGCCACCTCCTCCAGAGAAGCACATGCGAGGTCTCTATTGGAAGAGCAGGGTATATGGAAATATTTTGATGGGGCAGTCTATGGTGATATGGTGGAACATGCAAAGCCGAATCCGGAAATTTACCAAAAAGCCTGTGCTATGATTGGTGTGAACCCATCCAAGAGTATTGCACTGGAGGATGCACCGGCAGGAATCCGGGCAGCACATGCGGCTGGGATGCTTCCCGTTATGATTCCAGATCTGGTACAGCCGGATTCGGAGATTAGGACCTTGTGCTGGAAGCAGTTTGGCAGTCTTATGGATGTGCTGGGGATATTGGAACTGCGAGAAATCTGAAACTTTGTTTCGTATAACGAATGCGCCCGGAGAGGAGAAAATCCAATCCAGACGCATTCATTTTTTGAGCTGGATTACGCACGTGCGATTCCGGCTTTTTTTGCCTCATCTGCAACAGCTTTGGCAACGGCCACACTGACTCTCTCGTCAAATGCACCTGGAATGATATTTTCTTCGTTCAATTCCTCATCGGTAATGATACCAGCAATCGCAGCAGCAGCGGCTAATTTCATTTCCTCAGTAATTTCTTTGGCACGGACATCGAGTGCGCCGCGGAAGAGTCCCGGAAATACCAGTACATTGTTGATTTGGTTTGGAAAGTCAGAGCGTCCGGTTCCAACTACTTTTGCACCAGCTTCCTTTGCAAGGTCAGGCATGATTTCAGGGGTTGGGTTTGCCATTGCAAAGATACAGGCACCATCATTCATTGTCTTTACCATTTCCGGTGTTACAAGACCCGGAGCAGATACGCCCACAAATACATCGGCACCAGCCAGTGCGTCTGCAAGGGAACCGCTGCGGTTTCCAAGGTTGGTCACTTCACAGAGTGCAAGCTGGGAATCATTGGCAGCCGTCTTGCGGTTGACTATTCCGGCTCTGTCACAGTAGGTGAGATGTTTTACGCCATAGCTCAGAAGTAATTTTCCGATAGCGGTTCCGGCAGAACCTGCACCGTTGATGACAAATTTACATTCTGCAATATCCTTTTTTACGACCTTCAGAGCATTGATGACAGCTGCGAGGACTACGATTGCGGTGCCATGCTGGTCATCGTGGAAGACGGGGATGTCCAGACGTTCTTTTAATTTCGCTTCAATCTCAAAGCATCTTGGAGCTGAGATATCTTCTAAGTTGATTCCGCCAAAGGTAGGAGCGATGCGGACAACGGTCTCTACGATTTCATCGACATTTTTTGTATCAAGGCAGATTGGAAATGCATCGACTCCTGCAAATTCCTTGAAGAGAACGGCTTTTCCTTCCATAACAGGCATGCCTGCTTCTGGTCCGATATCTCCAAGACCAAGGACAGCGGTTCCGTCTGTGACAACGGCAACTAGATTCCCTTTTGCTGTATATTTGTACACATCGTCTTTGTTGGCAGAGATTCTGCGGCAAGGTTCAGCAACTCCCGGTGTATATGCGGTGCTCAGATCATCTCTTGTCTTAACGGCCACCTTTGAGATTACCTCGATTTTTCCTTTGTGTGTTTCGTGCATTTCCAGACTCATTTCATTGTAATTCATAATTCAATCTCCTTCATATTTGATATTGTTTATATAAGTTGTATTTTAACCTTATTATGCTGTGCAATCAGAACAGCACCTGAATTAGGATACTTGCGACAATCAGCACTAATGCGCCGCAGATGCGGGTGGCAATCTGTGCAAATGGAAGAAGCTCCATTCTTTTACTTGCAGATAAGACTGCGATATCTCCGGTACCACCCATGTTGGTGGTGCAAAGTCCGGCGGTGATTGCGGATTCAACAGGGTAGAAGCCGACGAAATGTCCGCCAATTCCAGCTCCCAATGCCACGCCTCCGACTACAACAAACACGAGCAGGAGATAGAGTGGTGAAAGTGCTGCAAATACAGCACCAAGATCAATCATGGCGATACCGATTCCAACGAGAAGTGCACTGGTCCAGTTTTTCATAACGAACTGACTCCACTGCTGTGCAGCGTCCTCAAATTTTGCCGGAATGAGACCAATGGCTTTTCCTACAGCAACCAGGATGATCATCCAGGCGTAGGCATGTACCGCAGGAACCAGCTTGTTGATGATTGTTCCAAGCAGGAAGAAAAATATGGAGGTAATCATGCCGATGCCCAAAGTCTGGAGGGCGAGAGGCGCTTTTTTCGTTTCAGTCATGTCATCATCCATTTTTTTCATTAACCGTCCGTTTCCGGAGAGTGTTGGTTTTACATCGCCCAGCTTTGCAAGAAGACCGGCGCCGATGATTGCCATCACGTTTCCAAGTGTGGATGCCGGAACCATGCGGGAAATCATAACGGCGGCATCGGCATTTAAAGCTTCGGCATACATTCCGGAGAGTGGTACGACACCTGCACCCATTCCGCCGCCCATCATCGGGATGGCAACATACATGATCGCGTCAACGAATCCGTAGCCGACCAGCATTCCTACCAGACCAACCGAGAGGATGGCAACGGTCATGGCACAGAGTGCCACCGGAAGGAAACGTACTGCCGCTTTTAGAAGGAGCGAGCGGTTCATTCCAAGGATACTTCCCGTAATCAGTGCTGCGATGTAGAAGTTCAGGAAGCCTGTGGTGTTCATGAAAGCGTCTACATTTTCCACAACTGCAGTTGGGATGATACCAAGGTAGACCATCGATGCGGAAGCGAAGATACAGACGATAGCACCTCCGCCTAAAAATGTCTTTACAATCGGAAGTGTGTTACCGATCACATTGAAAAGTCCCCCAAATACCATCATAATGGCAAGTGCTCCGATCATTCCTGTTGGCATCCAGCCCATCCACATCACAAAGAGTACAACTGCAAAAAGCAGGAGATAAATGGGGAGGGGAATTCCGATAATCTCGATCTCCATTATTTTTCTAAAAAATCCTTTTTGAGTTGTTTCAGCGGATACATTCATTGTTTTGCTTAAATCGCTCATTTTTTTCTTCCTTTCAGAATATGTATTTGCGGGTGTTCCCCGCTGCTGAAACTAATGTAACATGATTGTATTGAAATAAAAACATTAAGAAAGTTTAGAAAAAGTTTGGAAAGTAAAGAAAAGATTGATAAAAAAATACGGGGCAATGCGTTGGGGAAAATGGAGCGCAAAAACTCCCCAATAAAACGGCAGAGGGGTCATAGGGCTTTGTAATGGATTCTTGGGCGTCCTCCGGTCTTGTAATCAATTTCACTCAGAGCACGGTTGCTCTCGATCAGATAATTCATATATCTGCGGACGGTTACTTTGGAGAGGTTTGTCTCTCTGGCAAGTTCCTCACTTGTCAGGGAGCTGGGAAGAGCTTTTTGAAGGCATTCCAGCAGAGTGCGCAGGGTTGCTTCCTGAATCCCCTTCTGGTATTCCTTTGGAACGGAGGATTCTTTGGCGCGCGAAAGTGAGACCAGCGAATCCACATCCTCCTGGGTAAATACTACGCTGCTGTCTAAAAGCTTGTGTTTCATCTGGTACTTTTCAATGGCAAGGCGAAACCGTTCATATTCAAAAGGTTTTACCAGATAATCAAGAATACCCAGGAGCATCGCCTCCTTCACAGCTTCCATGTTGTTGGCGGCTGTAACCATGATGACATCGATATCCCTTTTATGCTGACGAATCAGAGAAAGAAATTCCAGTCCGGTCATTTCCGGCATAAAGAGGTCTAAAAGAATCAGGTCAATTTTCTTTTGCTGGAGAAAGTCCCAGGCGTCCTTTCCGTTATGAAAGGTTGCGACCACATTCATTCCGGGGGACTTCTCAAGATATTGCTTGTTGATTGCGGCGACCATCGGGTCATCTTCGATAATAATTACTTTTGTCATATGCTTGTCTCCTCCTGTATATGGTGTACACGTTTTTTCTTGATGGTGATGGAGAAGGAACTTCCCTCTCCTCGTTCCGATTCGATGTCAAGGATGCCTTCACAGCGGGTTACGATATTCCGGATTAAGGTGAGTCCCACGCCGTGACCGGATCCTTTTGTGGTATAAGGTCCCTGAAGCAATGTCCGGATGGTGTCCTCGTCCATGCCGTCACCGGTGTCATCCACGATAATCAAAAGAGCATCTTTCCCGCTCTCGATAAAGAGATTTACTTCCCGGGTTTCTTCCACATGTGTCAGAGCATCAAAAGCATTTTCGATGAGATTGCCGATGATGGTCACAAGGTCGGTAGCGGAAAGGTAATCGTTATGTGCCTCCAGAAAGCTTCCCTTTAGAAGATTGAAGGTGATGTTCAGCTCCTTTGCCCGGTTTTTCTTTCCCAAAATCAGTGCGGCAATGGTCTTGTTCTTGATGCAGTTAAGAACCTGGCTGTTGTCTTCCTCCTCCAAGGCGCAGTCATTGATGTAAGTCATTGCCTCTTTTGTGTCTCCGGTCTGCAGGAGTCCCAGAATTACATGAAGCTTATTCTTATGCTCATGTGTGGTGGCACGAAGAGCGGCGATGATGTGGTTTACTCCGGTCAATTCTTCAGCCATCTTGGTGGTCTCGGTCTTGTCATTAAGAAGCACCAGAATCCCAATGACCTTTTTTTGATCAATAATAGGAATCTTATCCATCAGCAGCGTGGCATCATCCAGCTGCAGCTGATAGTGACAGAGCTCATCCTTAGAAAGAAGGTCTGCCCGCAGATATTGTTCAATAAACTCCTGAATGGCCAGGTTTTGGGAAGAAATGTCCTCACCGGGAAACAACTTCCTTGCAGAAGGATTACTATATTCGCATTCGCCGTTTGTATTGATTAGTAGCAGACCTTCCGTTAATGTGCCAAGAATCTCCTCGCGCTGCAGGAAGAGTCTGGATATCTGCGTAGGCTCATATCCAAGCAGTGACTTACGGACATTTCGTGCGATAAAGAATGCGAAGGCAATTCCAAGGAGCATGGCAACGGCAAAGATTATAAGGTACTTGCTGATTTCCTGACGCTTGATGTAAGAAATGGACTTGGTATAGGAACTCACCATAACAAAGCCGATGGGCTGTCCGTGTCCGTCATAAATTGTTGAGAATGCTCTGCGCTGGTATTCCCGGGTACCCTTCCCCTCTGTAATATAAGTGGAACTCCCGGCCAATGCTTTTGTCTCATCACCGCCCTGAAAATGAAGTCCTATTTTATCACTGTCAGTATGGTAGAGTCTGATATCTTCCATATCAACGATGACAATGTAGTCCACATAGTCTTTTTGGACGTTCAGATCGTCCAGATAGGTACGCTCTTTTTCGGTGAAATTCTGATTCTCCACTGCGGTGATAATGGAAGGATCAATAGAGAGCGTGTAGGAAAGGCCACTAATCGTGGAATCCACGAGCTCTGTGATATTTGTTGTCTGCATGCGGAGAAGATAGATGAGACTCATAGTTAAAATGAAGATGATAAGTATCACATAGGACAAGGTCAGTTTGGTGGAAAGGGACCACTTCTTTTTCATGGAGAGAACTCCTTTCTGGGTCAGGACATCTGCCTGATAAGTTACATAGGTTACGGGATGATTCTTCTTTTATTATAAAGGAAAAAGGACAATGTGCACACTTTTTTTACGTTCTAAAGCGGGCGGTGCTTTACACAGGACAGTTTTACATGATAAAATTTATAAAACGCAAACGGAAAAAAGAACGGGAGGCTGATACGTGAAGGAATTAAAATTTAATAAGATACTTTTGCAGGCGGTCAAAATTGCAATCGGAAGCAGTCTGGCTATTTATATTGCGGAATTTTTTCATCTGGATTTTCCGACATCGGCGGGAAGCATTGCATTGCTGACCATTGTGACCACAAAATGGGAGACAGTACGTCTTTCATTCTTTCGGATTATTACATTTGTTGTGACCGCAGTGCTTGCGCTGTTACTCTTCCAAAATGCACCAATCGTATGGGTCGTCTATGGAATCTTCATTTTTATTCTGGTAATGATGTGTGAGTCTCTGGGCTGGCAGTCTGCCATTTCAGTCAATGCGCTGATCGGGACACATTTCCTGACAGAGAAGGATTTTTCACTGGCTTTTATCAAGAATGAATTCATGCTGGTGCTGATCGGTATCACCATTGCGATTCTATTCAATTTGTTTCATCTGAACCGGACACATGAGAGCAAGATTATTGAGAGTATGCGCTATACAGAGAACAGGCTGCAGATGATTTTAGGAGAGCTTGCGGCATATTTGTCGGATCGGCCCATGGAACGGAATGTATGGGATGACATCATTGAACTGGAAGGACAACTGGGTGACTTTGTGAAAATGGCATTTGATTATCAGGAGAATACCTTTCATTCGCATCCGGGATATTACATTGACTATTTTGAGATGCGCACCAAGCAATGCAATGTGCTGCACAACCTGCACTATGAGATGAAGCAGATTCGCAAGATTCCTACGCAGTCCAAAGTCATTGCAGAGTATATCATCTATATGATGGATTATGTAATCGAAATCAATCTTCCGACGGAGCAGCTTGGCAGGCTGGAGGAGATTTTTGAAGAGATGAAGCATGAACCACTGCCACAGTCCCGCCAGGAATTTGAGAGCCGGGCCATGCTTTACCATATTTTGATGGACCTGGAGGAATTCCTTGTGTTTAAGAAGCGATTTGCGGAATCCATGAATGAAGAGCAGAAAAAAAGGTATTGGGGCGGTACGGATAAGGACGAGAAGAAAACCGGAAAAGACAGTTTACAAAATACAAAAAAGTTAGTATGATATTTTCTAGAGTGCTTCGGGAAAAGCACCCTAATACATATAGAAGAGGAAATGAAAAATATGAGCATTCAAATTGGTATTATGGGATATGGTAACTTGGGACGTGGAATCGAATGTGCGATTAAGCAGAATGATGATTTGGAATTAAAAGCGGTTTTTACGCGACGTGATCCCGAGACAGTGAATATTTTGACGGAAGGTGTTGGAGTATATAAAACGGAAGAAGCAGAGAAATTCAAGGATGAGATTGATGTTCTGATTCTTTGCGGTGGAAGTGCAACTGATCTTCCGAAGCAGACAAAAGAATACGCGAAGATGTTTAATGTCATTGACAGCTTTGACACACATGCAAAGATTCCAGAGCATTTTGCAGAAGTAGATGCAGCTGCAAAGGAAGGCAAAAAAGTGGGTATCATCTCTGTTGGCTGGGATCCGGGAATGTTCTCTTTGAACCGCCTGTATGCCAATGCGATTCTTTCAAACGGAGCAGATTATACGTTCTGGGGAAAGGGTGTAAGCCAGGGACATTCGGATGCAATCCGCAGAATTGACGGAGTGAAAGATGGCAAGCAGTATACGATTCCAGTTGAGAGTGCACTGGAGGCAGTGAGAAATGGTGAGAATCCGGAACTGACAACAAGACAAAAGCATACAAGAGAGTGCTTCGTAGTTGCAGAGGAAGGCGCAGATCAGGCAAGGATTGAAGAAGAAATCAAGACAATGCCAAATTACTTTTCTGATTATGACACCACGGTACATTTTATCTCAGAAGAAGAGCTAAAGAGAGAACACAGCGGAATTCCTCATGGCGGATTTGTAATCCGAAGCGGCAAGACTGGCTGGGAGGAAGAGCACAATCATATTATTGAATACAGCCTCAAACTGGATTCTAATCCGGAGTTCACGGCTTCTGTACTGGTGGCTTATGCGAGAGCAGCATATAAGCTCAATAAAGAAGGACAGAGCGGATGTAAGACAGTATTTGATATTGCACCTGCGTACCTCAGCAGCCAGAGCGGGGAAGAATTACGTAAGCATATGCTGTAGAAAGCTTGCGAATCAATGATGGTACCTGACCCAAAGGAGAAGTTATGACATTAACACAATTAAGATATGCAATCATCGTCGCAGACACAAAGTCAATGAACAAGGCAGCAGGAGCACTTTATATTGCCCAGCCGAGCCTTTCCTCAGCGGTAAAAGAACTGGAGGAGGAAATCGGAATCGATATCTTCATCCGGACCAACCGCGGTGTGACCATCACCCCGGAGGGAGAAGAATTTCTCGGATATGCACGTCAGATCGTGGAACAGTACCAGTTGATGGAATCCCGTTATATTGAGAAAGCGAACGTAAAGAAAAAGTTCAGTGTGTCCATGCAGCATTATACGTTTGCGGTGAATGCGTTTGTGGAGATGGTCAAGCAGTTTGGGATGGATGAATATGAATTCGCTGTGCATGAGACCAAGACCTACAATGTGATAGAAAATGTAAAGAATTTTAAGAGTGAAATCGGGATTCTCTACCTCAATGAGTTCAATCAGAAGGTCCTTCTTAAGCTTTTTAAGGAGTATAATCTGGAGTTCCATGAGATTCTTAAGTGCGGTATTTATGTGTACATGTGGAAGGGGCATCCCCTTGCTGACCGGGAGGAAATTTCTCTGGAGGAGCTTGCAGAGTTCCCCTGCCTCTCTTTTGACCAGGGAAAGAACAATTCCTTTTTCTTTGCCGAGGAAGTTCTGAGCAATTATGACTATAAGCGTCTGATTAAGGCCAATGACCGCGCCACGCTCCTGAATCTCATGGTGGGACTAAACGGATACACCTTGTGTTCCGGAATCATCTGTGAGGGGCTTAACGGCTCGGATTACTGCGCGGTGAGACTGCAGTCGGATGAGGAGATGACCATCGGTTACATTTCAAGAAAAGGAATGGCAATCAGCTCCCTTGGAAAAAAATATCTGGAAGAGTTATCCAGGTTTAAAGACAGTGTGCTGTAAAAGCAGTGAGAAGATATTTTAAAATAAGGCAGACAGTACAGTGGGAAATCCTGGCATTCTTGGAATTAATCTGAGCATCCCGGGATTTTTTACGTATACTTAACATGAGTTCTATTCAGAGTTAACACTGGATTGCTATGATAAAACTGTATCAGATGTGAAAAACTGAGAGGATTATCATGAGGTGTGAAAATGAAGAAATGGAAAGCAATCGGATTAGCAGCCGGGGTGATTATATGTATCTGTGGAACCATTCTATTCATAAGAGAAGACCATATGGTCTATGCAAGTGAAGTGGAAAAGATTATTCCAATTACAAGAGAAGCTGGTTCCGGAACAAGAGCAGCCTTTGCAAATCTTGTGGGTCTGGAGGGAACGAATTTCTTAGGTATGGCAGAAAATGAAATCGGGAAGGATGTCGCAGTTGTAGGCTCATCTGAAGAGATGGTTCATCAGGTTGAGTTGACACCGGATGGCATTGGCTATGTCTCAATGGGGGCACTTGATTTGGAAGAGGCAGACGTGAAGACTTTGAAGGTGGACGGAACAGCAGCAAAGAAGGATACAATCTTAAACGGATGCTATAAGTTGACGAGACCGTTGGAGCTTATCTACAATGCCGATTTAAGTGATCTGGAAAATGATTTCCTCAGCTATCTGAAAAGTGCCGGGCAAGGTGTGGTCGCATCGACACAGTATGTACCGGTTCGGAATGAGGGGATTCATTTGAAAAAGGAGGTTACAGGAGAAATTACTGTCAGCGGTTCTACTTCCATGGCACCACTTATGCAAAAGCTTGCACAGGCTTATATGCAGGAGAATCCGAAGGTTACGGTTACGGTCACTTCATCCGATTCCGAAAAGGGAATGCTGGATGTCACACAGGGAATCAGCAATTTTGGAATGGTATCCCGGGAGATATACGGCTATGAGAAAGAATTGTTTGAATCCGAGACAATTGCGAAGGATGCAATTGCGATTATTGTAAATAATAAAAATAGTATTGAAGATATTTCTTTGAAGCAGCTGCAGGATATTTACGAAGAAAAGACCGAGAGCTGGGGTTTTCTCGGAATATTAGATTGAATTAGAAAAAATCTCCCGTTTCTATGTGAAGCGGGAGATTTTTTTCATTTGTCCACACAGTTATGCGTTGATGATTGTTTCTTTTCTCTCAAAGATTTCATCAGACAATAACTGGGATTCTACGTTGTCAAAGCCAAGGCGGGCGATGGTGGCCTCAAAGCGTTCCCCTGTCTTTCCCTGTTCTTTATAGAGAAGGATTGCTTTCTCGATAACGTTGAGGGCTTCTTCCTTTGTACGGAATGTTTTGCGAAGCGGGATACCATGAGCAACACTTTTGCCCCAGCGTCCGCCGATGTAGATTTTGAATCCAGGTATTCCGCCTTCCATGGCATCAAAATGGCATTTGCTGACACAGCGCCCACAGTTGATACATGCATCGGTATGGATGTTGAGGCTTCCGTCTTCTATTCTGGCAGCGCCCATTGGACAGGCTTCTTCTACAGAACATTTTTTACATCCCTTACATTTCTCTTGATCAAAGTTCGGAGTCAGCTGACCAATGATACCCAGGTCATTGAGGTTTGGTTTTACACAGTTGTTTGGACATCCGCCAACGGCAATCTTGAATTTGTGGGGAGTCTTTACAGAGGCATAGCCTTTGTAGAACCGTTCATGAATCTCTTCTGAAATTGCAAAGGTATCAATCAGACCGTACTGGCAGGTTGATCCTTTACAGGAAACGATGGGACGGACTTTCGTGCCGGTGCCTCCGGTCTCCAAGCCTGCCTTTGCGATATATTCGCGGAATTCGTCAATCTTGTCAAAGGGAATACCCTGCACTTCGACGGTAAGACGTGTGGTAAATGTAATGATACCGTTTCCGAATTGCTCGGCGGCTTCAGCGATGATCTTCTGCTGCCCGGCAGTAATCTTACCATTTACTGTAATAATTCTTGCAGAAAAATTGTCGGTTCCTTTATTGCTCAAAAATCCCAGAGCCTTTACTCTTTTTTCTTCTTCTGCGCTGATGGTTAATGTAGCCATGTGTTTTCCTCCATATGTGTGTTTGTTTTTAGTGAAATAACAGTGATAACTGTCATCTCATTGCGGCATCCATAGCAAAGGTAAGCACTGCTTTTCATACCTTTGTATTGACGTATCCGCAATATTACTATACCACTTGCAATGTATAAAACAAAGTGATATTATCTGATAAGAAACATAGGAAAACCTGATTAATGCTCCGACCAAAAGCCATCAATCAACGATCAACCAAATCATAGATAAGAGGAAATATTATGACAATCAGACATTTGAAAATTTTTGTTGCAGTGGCAGAGGCCGGAACTATGAGTGGAGCGGCAGCGAAATGCTATGTCTCTCAGCCGACCGTGAGCCAGACTATCCATGAGCTGGAAGAACATTATGGGGTTCAGCTCTTTGATCGGCTCTCCAAAAGGCTTTATATCACAAAGGATGGGGTGGAGCTGCTTTCCTATGCCCAACAGCTGCTTAGCCAATACGACCAGATGGAGCAGAAGATGTTAAAAAACAGTCAGACGGAGAGTCTGCGCATTGGAGGAACTATCACAGTAGGAAGCTGCCTGTTGTCGAGTGTACTGAACGAATTTCATGTACAGAAGCCGGATGTGGAGACGTACACTTACGTGGGAAATACAAAGGAAATTGAACGAAAGCTCCTAAAATCAGAGCTGGATGTTGCGATTGTAGAAGGAGAAATCAATAACAAGGATCTTGTCGTCAAACCGATTATTGATGATTTTCTTGGACTGATTGTATATAAAAACCATCCTTACGCAAAGGTGGATGAGCTTCAGGTAGATATGCTGCAGAATCAGCAGTTTGTCATGCGCGAGGATGGGAGCGGAACCAGACAGCTGTTTGAAAAGTATCTGGTCAAGCACAGGCTTCATGTCCGAACGGCATGGGAGGCAAAATGTCCCGAAACAATTCGAAATGCGGTAATGGACTGCAGCTGTCTGGCAACAGTCTCTGTGAGGCTCTTTGAAAAACAGATATTAGAAGGGAACGTCAAGGTATTTCTTCCGAAAACTACAGAGTGGAACCGCAGCTTTAAGATGGTATATCACAAAGACCGGGTTGTGACAGATTCCATCGAGTGTATGCAGAAAATTCTGCATATGTATAAAAAACCGGAGTTTTTAAAAAAAGTAAAAGTGGGAAATCTGATTGACTAGTTCGATACAGAGAGGAAAGAAGCATATGAAAAATAAAATCATTCGCATCGGCAGCCGCGACAGCAGACTTGCCGTGATACAGGCGGAAATTGTAAGAGATACTATCAAGAAAGCACATCCTGATTTTGTGGTGGAAATTCATACGATGAAGACCACTGGAGATATGATTCTGGACCGCAGTCTGGATCAGATTGGGGGAAAGGGATTGTTTGTAAAGGAACTGGATCGTGCTCTTTTGGAGGAGGAAGTAGATATCTGTGTGCACAGTCTGAAGGATATGCCGATGGAGCAGATGAAAGAGCTTCCGATTCTTGCATTTACGAAGAGAGAAGACCCAAGAGATGCTTTGATCTATAAACCTGGATTCGATGAGATTCCTGCGGGTGGAATCATCGGCTCCTCCAGCAGGAGAAGGACACTGCAGCTCGCACGGATATTTCCGGATTGTCAGTTCCGGGGAATCCGGGGAAATGTACAGACCAGACTTGGAAAGCTGGAGACGGGGGAATATGCTGGTACCGTGCTGGCAAGTGCCGGGCTTTGCCGTCTGCAGATGCAGCAGGTAATCGGACGCATTTTTTCGGTGGAAGAAGTGCTTCCAGCAGCAGGACAAGGCATTCTGGCAATCCAGGGAAGAGCAGGAGAAACTCACGATTATTTAGATTGCTTGCAATGTAAAAATAGTACCATTGCAGCGCAGGCGGAACGAAGCTTCGTGGGTACCCTGGACGGAGGATGCTCCTCCCCGATTGCGGCGTACGCCCAGGTGAATGGTGAGGAAGTGAAATTGACAGGACTGTACTATGAAGAGCAGGCAGAGGAATATGTCATGGATCATATGACAGGCCCTGTCTGTCAGGCAAAATACATAGGGGAGAAACTGGCGGAAGAACTGAAGCATAGATTTGGAGGAAAAAAATGAGCATTCAAATGATAGGGATTGATTATCAGAAAGCAGGGGTGGACATCCGTGCAAAGTTTGCTTTCACACAGAAGAATACGGTAGAAGCACTTCAGAGGCTGACAGCACGGCAGGATATTCATGGTGCTGTGATTCTTTCCACCTGCAACCGCATGGAAATGTGGCTCAGTACAGGGGAGGAGTTTGAGGAATCTCTTCTGACCGTCCTATGTCGGCTGAAAGGACTTCAGGAAGAAGCATATCGTTCCTATTTTGTATCGCGGGAAGGCGCAGAGGCTGTGAATCATCTGTTTTATCTTACCTGCGGATTGAAATCGATGATTCTGGCAGAGGATCAGATTCTGTCCCAGGTGAAGAATGCAATCGCTCTTTCCAGAGAAACTTACTGCTCCGACAATGTGATGGAAGTCCTGTTCCGTAAGGCTGTTACTGCGGCAAAGAAGGTGAAGACTGAGGTAGTCTTTACCCACGCCAGCACAACTGCAGTGGATCAGGCTGTGGAGCTGCTTGAGCGGGAAGGAGTTGTGCTCGCCGGGAAGCGCTGTATGGTAATTGGAAACGGAGAGATGGGAAAGCTTGCCGCCCAGGAGCTGACACGGCAGGGGGCAGATGTGACGGTGACTGTCCGCCAGTATAAGAGTGGAATGGTCAGTATTCCGGTGGGCTGTAAGCGCATCAACTATGGAGAGCGGATGGAACTTCTGCCGCAGTGTGATCTGGTAATCAGCGCGACCTCCAGTCCAAACCATACCATACGAAGAGAACTGTTTACAGAGGACATTTCCCTGACGCATCCGCTGTATCTGGTGGACCTGGCAGTCCCAAGGGATATTGAACCCGAGGTGGGAGAGCTGGAGCAGATCGTGCTGTACGATATTGATGACTTTACGCTTGCCGATGAGTCGGAAAATGAGGCTGCCCTGACCCGGGCACATGCAATTCTGGGGGAAGAGATGGAAGAATTTTTTGCCTGGTATGACTGCAGGGATATGATTCCGCGTATTCAGGAAATTCAGGAGGAAGCAGTGACGGACTTTCATCTGCGGATTCAGAAAATGATCCGGAAGCTTCCCATGAACGAAGAGTCCAGGCAGGAGTTTATGGAGGGACTTGACAGTGCGGCAGGAAAAGTGGTCGGAAAGATGATGTACGGTCTGCGGGACCACCTGGGAATTCAGGAATTCCGGGGGTGTCTGGACGGACTGGAGAAGCTGTATGACGAAGCAGAATAGAGAGGAAACGGGTAAACAAAAATGACAGGAAAAGTATGGCTGGTGGGGGCTGGCCCGGGCGATGCCGGGCTGCTGACCAGAAAAGGTGAGGCGGTGCTTAAGGAAGCCCAGGTCGTAGTGTATGACCGACTGGTGGGGGATGGAATTCTGTCCATGATTCCAGCGGGAATCCGAACCATCGATGTTGGGAAAAATGCGGGAAACCACACCAGAAGTCAGGAAGAAATCAATCAGATTCTGGTGGAGGAAGCAAAGAGGGGCTATCGTGTTGTGAGACTCAAAGGAGGGGATCCATTTCTCTTTGGCCGCGGCGGGGAGGAGTTAGAGCTTCTCTGTGAGAACAACATTTCCTATGAAGTCGTTCCGGGGGTGACGTCATCACTGGCAGTTCCGGCATACAATGGAATTCCGGTGACGCATCGGGATTATTGTTCATCTCTCCACATTATTACGGGGCATAAGCGCGCGGGAGAAGCGTACGACATTGACTTTGATGCTTTGGTACGCACAAAGGGGACGCTTGTGTTTCTTATGGGTGTATCTGCACTGGGTGACATCTGTGAGGCACTGTTGAATGCAGGAATGGAAGGAACCATGCCGGCAGCAATCCTTCAGCAGGGGACCACAGCCGGGCAAAAACGTATTGTTGCGACTGTGGCAACGCTCCCGGAAGAAACGGCGCGCCAGGGAATTGAGACCCCGGCAATTATCGTGGTAGGAAAGGTCTGTGAGCTGGCAGATACCTTTGCCTGGTATGAAAAGCTTCCGCTGGCCGGATGCAAGGTGGTCGTGACAAGACCCCGGGAATTGAATTCCCAGATGGCAGACAAGCTTCGGAAAAAGGGCGCGGAGGTGCTGGAGCTTCCAGCGATTGCCACCACAGCCATTTCGGAGAATGAGAAGTTGAAGGAGTGTCTGTGCGGAATTGAACGTTATCAGTGGATTGCATTTACCAGCCCGGCAGGTGTGCGGATTTTCTTTGAGCAGATGCAGGCGTGGAAGATGGATGTGCGCAGACTGTGGAACTGTAAGATGGCAGTGATTGGAAGCGGCACTGCCAGAGAACTGATCCAGCGGGGCATTTATCCAGAGCTTATGCCGGACCATTATGACGGAGAAGCCCTTGGAAAGGCACTTGCAGACACCTGTGCGGGAGGCAGCCGGATTTTGCTGGCCCGTGCAAAGAGCGGCAATCCGGAGATTCTGCAGGAAATTGCAAAGGGGAAGCAGTTGTCAGTGGATGATGTGGCAGTGTATGAGACAAGTTATGAACACGCAGAGTGTCTGGATGAACAGAAGCTTTTTGAACAGGGGCAGATCAGCTGTGCGATCTTTACCAGTGCCTCTACGGTTCGGGGATTTGCAGAGTCATCAGGGAATCTGGACTTGAAACAAGTGACTGCGGTCTGTATCGGAAAACAGACGAAGGCACAGGCTGATGCTTATGGAATGCGAACATTTGTGGCGGAGCAGGCCACCATGGACAGTCTGGTGGAACTGACTATACAGCTAAGGATCGATGGTAAGATTGGGCAATAAAGAAAGTGGCAGCATGAGATTACAATGCCGGGACAAATGAAAAGAAGCAGAAGATTTATAGTACATTTCAACTGGCGTAAAAAAGGAGATAGAGATGAATATGATACAAAGACCAAGACGATTACGTGGAAGTGAAGGCTTGAGAAAAATGGTGCGTGAGACCAGAATGGACAAGTCGTCCCTCATTTACCCTCTATTTGTAAAGGAAGGAACCAATCTGAAGGAGGAGATTCCATCTATGCCGGATCAGTACCGGTACAGCCTGGACCAGCTTCCGTATGCGGTAGAAGAACTGCAGAATGCAGGGGTTGGCAATCTTATGTTTTTTGGAATCCCGGAGCATAAGGATGAGGTGGGAAGCGGAGCCTACGCTCAGGATGGCATCGTACAACGTGCACTGCGGGAAGCAAAGAGCAGATTCCCGGATATGTACTGCATCACGGATGTCTGTATGTGTGAGTACACCTCCCACGGTCATTGCGGCGTGCTCTGCGGCCATGACGTGGAGAATGATGAGACATTAAAGCTCCTGAGTCAGACTGCCTTATCTCATGTGGAAGCCGGGGCGGACATGGTGGCACCTTCCGATATGATGGATGGACGAGTGCTTGCAATCCGCAATACTCTGGACGAACACGGATTCAAAGAGACTCCGATTATGTCCTACGCGGTGAAATATGCTTCTGCATTTTACGGACCATTCCGCGAGGCAGCAGGCTCTGCGCCGTCCTTCGGAGACCGCAAGAGCTACCAGATGGATTATCACAACAGCCGGGAAGGCATCAAAGAGGCAATCCTTGATGTGCAGGAGGGGGCAGATATTCTCATGGTGAAGCCTGCCATGTCTTTCCTTGATATAGTGACAAAGGTGCACGATGAGGTGCAGATTCCGGTGGCGGCTTACAGTGTCAGCGGAGAGTACGCCATGGTAAAAGCTGCGGCAGCGAAGGGCTGGATTGAAGAAGAGCGGATTATGTGCGAGATGGCAGTGTCAGCCTACCGCGCAGGCGCACAGATTTATCTGACGTACTATGCGAAAGAACTGGCAAAGTGTATGGATGAAGGGAAAATTGGATAATGGGCAGATCAGAAGAATTGTTTAAAGAAGCAGTGCGTTATATTCCGGGCGGAGTCAATTCTCCGGTGCGCGCTTATGGAAATGTAGGGATGACTCCACGGTTTATGCAGGAGGCCACAGGTCCTTATATCGTGGATGTGGATGGCAACCGTTATATTGATTATATTTGTTCCTGGGGACCGATGATTTTCGGACATGCAAATCAGGAGGTGTTGTCGAAAGTGGTGGCAGCCTGCCAGCATGGTCTAAGCTTTGGAACCGCAACAGAGATTGAAGTAGATGTGGCAAAATTTATCTGTGATCATATTCCTCACGTCGAGATGGTGCGTATGGTGAACTCTGGTACAGAGGCAGTGATGAGTGCACTCAGGGTTGCGCGTGGTTTTACGGGCCGGGAGAAGATTGTGAAGTTCGCCGGATGCTATCATGGACACAGTGATGCCATGCTGGTCAGCGTGGGTTCCGGTGTCATGACGGCAGGGGTGCCGGACAGCCTTGGCGTTACCAAGGGGGCTACAAAAGATACTTTGACAGCAACTTATAATGATCTGGAAAGTGCAGCAGATCTTTTTTCGGCAAATGAAGGTGAGATCGCAGCGGTGATTGTCGAGCCTGTGGGCGCAAATATGGGAGTGGTTCCTCCAAAACCAGGATTCCTTGAGGGGCTGAGAAAACTCTGTGATGAGGGAAATGCGCTTCTCATTTTTGATGAAGTCATTACCGGATTTCGTCTTGCTTTTGGAGGGGCAGCAGAGTATTATGGTGTGACCCCGGATCTGGTGACATATGGGAAAATCATTGGCGGCGGCATGCCGGTTGGTGCTTACGGAGGAAGAAGAGAGATTATGGAGATGGTCTCTCCTGTTGGCGGTGTCTATCAAGCGGGAACGCTCAGCGGCAATCCGATTGCGATGGCAGCCGGAATCACACAGCTTCAGATTCTTCACAGAAGTAAGGATATGTATACGCGGCTGAATGTTTTGAGTCAGCAATTGTACGGTGAGATGGAACAGTTGATAGAGCAGTATCATATGCCGTACCAGCTGAACCATGTGGGTTCTCTTGGAAGTCTTTTCTTTACGGAGCAGGAAGTCATAGATTATGGCAGTGCGAAAGCTTCGGACACCGTTGCATTTGCAGAATATTTCCGGTTTATGCTGGAGCATGGGATTCATCTGGCACCTTCACAGTTCGAGGCAATGTTCTTGTCGTGTATGCATGAGGAAGATGTGATTGCGGAGACTTTGAATGTGGTGGAAGCGTTTTTTAAGAGCAAATAAAGGAGAAAACTTGTTATGAGGACACAAAAAACCTCCCTATCAGTGGGGAGGTTTTTTGTGGTGGTGGACCCGCCTACAGCATGCAAGTCTTACAGCTGAATGTTCTTGAACAGGTCACCAAGGCTTGTTCCGATGTTCTCGGCTTTTGGAATATCTACTTTTTCTACATATTCCTCTTGCGGCTCCTGAAGGGCTTTGATACTTAAGCTGATCTTGCCTTCTTTGACACCGATAATCTTAACGGTTACTTTGTCGCCCACGTTCAGTACTTCAGAAGGAGTCTTGATACGCTTCTGGGCAATCTGGGAAATGTGTACGAGACCGGATAATCCGTTGTCAAGCTTTACGAAAGCTCCATAGTTCTGAAGGGTCTCAACGGTTCCTTCTGCGATGCTGCCAACTTTGACAGATTCGATCTGTTTTGCTTTTTCAGCGCGCTCTTTTTCTCTTAAGATCTCTCTTGAAGAGAGTACAAGACGATTGTTGGCCTGATCCACATCGATGACACGTACTTCGATATCTTGGAGAAGGAATGTCTCTAAGTTCTCAATGTAGGAAAGGGAAAGCTTGGAAGCCGGGATAAATCCACGGAGTCCTTCGATTTTGGCAATCGCACCACCGTTGACAATTCCTTCTACTTTGACTGGAAGGATGGTCTTTTCCTCCATGTATTTTTTCACAACGTTCCAAGGATTGGCGTTGTCAAATTGATCTTCGAAATCGGCCATTGTCTCCTGCTTGGTATCAGGTGTAGTATTCTCTACTACGGTTTCTTCGTTCTGTGTTAATTCTTCACTCATAATCTGCACCTCATTTTTGAATTTTGATGATAGTTCCTGCACCTTTGCAGAAAGCCTCAGTTTCACCATTATATCATATGTTTAGACAAAAAAACAACTAATCCGAAAAATTGTATTGGCTATTTCGCAAAAAAATGGTAATCTAATGGTATTAGAATTGGAAAAGGGAAGTAAGATTATGGAAAAATTTGAAAAAAGAAAAGTATATGTAGTCGGTCATAAAAATCCGGATACGGATTCAATCTGCTCAGCGATTGCATATGCCAATTTGAAATGCATTTTGACGGGAGATAATTATACGCCAAGAAGAGCAGGCCAGCTGAATGAAGAGACACAGTACGTGCTGGACCGTTTTGGAGTGGAAGCTCCGGCACTGCTTCAGGATCTTCGTCTTCAGGTGAAGAACGTCGATCTCCACGAAGTGGAAGGACAAAAGGGCAGTGATTCAATAAAGCATGCATGGGCGAAGATGAAAAGCATCAATGTCAATACACTTCCGGTTCTGCGTGATCTGAAGCTGGAAGGATTGATTACGGTTGGTGACATCGCTCAGTCTTATATGAATGTGTATGACAGCAGAATCCTTTGTACAGCAAGGACACAGTACCGCAATATCTTAAGTACGATTGATGGTACCATGGTAACTGGTAATCCACATGGCTATCTGCTGAATGGTAAGGTTGGCATTGCGGCTTCCAGCAGACAGCTGATGGCTGATTTTATTGAAGAGGATGATCTGGCAATCCTCGGGAACCGTGAGGAGGCGCAGGAGCTTGCAATTGATCTGAATGTAAGCTGCATGGTAATCTGCCAGAGCAATAAAGTGTCTGATGAGATTATCAAGAAGGCAGAAGAGAAGGAAATTGTAATTATCAGCACGCCGCTGGATACATTTACTGTGGCAAGATTGATCAATCAGAGTATCCCGATTAAGCATTTTATGACAAAAGACCATATTGTTACATTTAAAATGAATGAGTATGTGGATGATGTCAAGGAGATTATGACAAAGCATAAGTTCCGTGATTTCCCGATTGTGGATAATGATGGTAACTTTCTGGGATTCATTTCCAGACGTCGTTTGCTGAAAGCACATAAAAAAGAAGTCATACTGGTAGATCACAATGAGAAGAACCAGGCGGTTGACGGAATCGATGAGGCAGATGTTCTCGAGATTATCGACCATCACAGAATCAGCAGCATCGAGACGATGGGGCCTGTGTTCTTCCGCAACCAGCCGGTGGGATGTACCGCAACGATTATTTTCCAGATGTACCAGGAAAATGCAGTTGAGATTTCTGAGACGATGGCAGGGCTGATGTGTTCAGCAATCCTGTCGGATACATTGATGTTCCGCTCTCCAACTTGTACACCATTAGATGAACAGACGGCACGAAAGCTGGCAAAAATTGCTGGAATTGATGTGGAAGAATTTTCCAAGGAGATGTTTAATGCGGGAAGCAACCTCAAAGGAAAGACACCGAAGGAAATCTGTTTCCTTGACTTCAAGCAGTTTACGGTGAATGATATCGTGCTTGGTGTTGGACAGGTGAATTCCATGAATGAGGAAGAATTGGAGAATATCAAAGAGCAAGTGTCTCCATATCTGGAAGTGGCACGACAAGAGCACGGTCTTGATATGATTTTCTTTATGCTTACAAACATTATTACAGAGTCTTCAGAACTTCTCTGCTGTGGGGAAAATGCAAGGGAAGAGATTATCAATGCTTATGATCTGGCAGAAGACACCGAGGAGATTATGCTGCAAGGCGTAGTATCCCGTAAAAAGCAGCTGGTTCCAACCATTGTTGGAGCACTTCAGCAGTAAAGAGAATAGCATAGAAACTGCTGAATGATTATGAGAAAGCAGCAAAGCGGATTTCGAGTATCTGCTTGAAAAAGGAGAAAGAATGGGAAAGCAAGTTTGGAAACCTGGCAATATGCTCTATCCACTGCCGGCAGTTATGGTCAGTGTGGGAGACAAAAAAGGAAATACCAATATATTTACAGTTGCATGGACCGGAACGGTCTGCACAGATCCGGCGATGCTCTATATTTCAGTGAGACCGGAGCGCTATTCTTACGGAATGATAAAAGAAACCGGTGAATTTGTTGTAAATCTTACAACTGAGGATTTGGCACGTGCGACAGATTTTTGCGGCGTCCGCTCCGGACGTGATCTTGATAAATGGAAAGAGATGAATCTGACACCGGGAAGGGCGGACAAGCTGAGCTATGCGCCGATTATCGAAGAAAGTCCGGTCAATATCGAGTGTGAGGTTGTGGAAGTGAAGGAGCTTGGTACACATCACATGTTTCTTGCGAAGGTCGTGGCTGTCCAGATCAGTGAAGAGTATCTGAATGAGAGCAATAAGTTTGAATTGAATGCTACAGGTCTTCTGGCTTATTCCCATGGAGAGTATCTGGGACTTGGAAAAAGTGTCGGGACTTTTGGGTATAGTGTCCGGAAGAAGTAAGTGAGGTTAGCAGTTGAAAAAGTGAGATTTAACAAGATGTTCTTTTTGTTAAATCTCACTTTTTTATTTACTGGTTCTTGATGAAATATGTTCGAAGGGAGATGCGCTGCCGCAAGAGAAGGTACACGGTCCCCTATTACTTCAATTTCCGCGCCCCATCCCCGATGTCTACGGTGTAAAATTCCGCTTCGTGTCCGACCTTTTCAAGATACTGCTCACCAATGGTTTTAATGAAGGCATCGACTGCATCATTTTTTACGATGCTGACAGTGCATCCACCAAATCCACCTCCGGTGATGCGGGAGCCAATGACTCCAGGGATGGCCCATGCAAGATCGACAAGGATATCGATTTCTTCACAGGATACTTCGTAATCATCCCGCAAGGAAATGTGGGACTGGTTCATCAGTTCACCGAAGCGGGTGATATTATTGGCTCTCAGAGCGGCAACGGCCTCGATTGTACGCTGATTTTCAGCCACAGCATGTCTGGCACGACGGATTTCCACTTCGTCACCGATGACATCCTTCAGTTCTTCAAACTGCTCGACAGTCAGATCGCCAAGGGTTTGTATATCTGCTTTTGTCTGAAGCTTTTTCAGAGCATCAGAAGATTCCTGGCGGCGTTCATTGTACTTGGAGTCAACCAGACTGTGCTTTACCTTACTGTTGGTGATGATAATCTTTGCATCTTCAAGCTGAACCGGTGCATATTCAAAATTCAGTGTGCTGGTGTCTAAGAAGATCGCATTGTCTTTTTTGCCCATGGCAACAGCAAATTGGTCCATGATACCACAGTTCATGGAATTGAAATTGTTCTCGGAAAATTGTCCAATCAGTGCAAGATCAACCATCGACAAATTGTCAAATCCATACAGATCTTTTAAAATCAGGCCAGTCAGCACTTCAAGTGAAGCAGAAGAGGAGAGCCCGGAACCATTGGGAATATTGCCCCAGATAAGCAGGTCCAATCCGGTATCCAGTTTGTAGCCCTTCTGATCAAAGGCCCAGATGACACCCAGCGGGTAATTGGCCCAGTTCAGTTCTTCATCATAAACCAGACTCTCTAAAGAAGCTTCTTTGACGCCTGCTTTTGTAAGGTTCAGGGAATAAAAGCACAGCTTGTTGTCGGTTCTTTTTCTTACTACGCCATATGTGCCAAGTGTCAGCGCGCAGGGAAATACATGACCTCCATTATAATCGGTGTGCTCCCCAATCAGGTTGACACGTCCCGGTGAAAAATAAATGTCTGCTCTGCTGGAATTGCCAAATAATTCTTCGAATTTTGCAAATAATTTGTCTCGCATTGAAATCCTCTCTTTCTCTATTGTCACATTGTCTTCTGATTATATTGTATAATGCTATTATAAAATGTACAAGGAGAAGTACAATAGAAAATAGGTGTTGTAACATGTAAAAATGTTGCAACACCTATTCGGAGTAAATAGCGTTAATCCCATCTGCTATATTTGCTCAACCTCTTTAATTGGTTTTATTTTCAGACGGTTGATCCGTTTGAAAAGCAGTGATGAGAGCAAAACAGATACGATTTCTGCAATCGGGATTGCCCACCATATCATGTGGAGTCCGAAGACGGTGGCGAAGATATAAGCAACCGGAAGAATAACCAGGAGCTGTCTTGCAACAGATACAATCAGACTGTAGACTCCATTTCCAAGGGCCTGGAAGACGGAACCGATGATGATACAGTAGCCGGCAAAGATAAAGCTCAGGCTGATGATCCGAAGTGCGGGAACCCCGATTTCCAGCATGTTGTCGGATGCGTCAAAGAGTCTTAGCAGTGCAAAAGGGCATATCTGGAAAATGAGCAGGCCAATCAGCATGATTCCCACGGCAATAATGACACTCAGCCGGATGGTATCGGTGATCCGCTTCTTATGTCCGGCACCAAAGTTGTAGGCGATGATGGGAATCATCCCGTTATTCAGACCGAAGACCGGCATGAAGACGAAGCTCTGGAGCTTGAAATACACACCGAATACAGCAGCCGCGGTGGAAGAGAACAGGAGCAGAATCTTGTTCATTCCAAACACCATTACTGAACCGATGGACTGCATAATGATGGAAGGAATACCTATCTCATAAATCTCGGCAATGATATGCGGGTTTGGTCGAAACCCACGCATGCGGATATCCAGTTCCTTGTTCTTTGCATGATTAAAGTAGATGGACAGGAAAAGCGCAATGAGCTGTCCGATAATTGTGGCAACAGCGGCTCCTATGACTTCCAGTCTCGGAAATCCGAATAATCCGAAGATCAGGATTGGATCCAGAATGATGTTCGTGATGGCGCCAAGTCCCTGGGTAATCATGTTGTAAAATGTTTTTCCGGTGGACTGCATCAGTCGCTCAAAGGTAATCTGCATAAAGATTCCAATGGAGGCAACACTGATAATCCGCATATACTGTGTTCCATAATTGACGATGACTGGGTTATCTGTCTGAAAGGTAAAAAATACATGAGCGAGACTTCCACCGACAATGGCAACAATAAGAAAGCTTATCATTGCAAGAAAGATTCCATTTCTGGCAACTTGGTTGGCCTTTTCAAATTCTTTTTGTCCCAGATAGCGGGAAGTCAGTGCATTGATTCCAACTCCGGTTCCGGCAGCAATGGCAATCAGAAGTGTCTGAACCGGAAAGGCAAGTGACACCGCGGTCAGAGCATCTTCACTGATCTGTGCGACGAAAACGCTGTCAACTACATTATAGAGTGCTTGAACCAGCATAGAGATCATCATAGGCAGTGACATCGATATCAGCAGCTTGGGGACGGGCAGAATACCCATCTTATTTTCTTGTTGTGTTCTTTGTTCCATTTTCATTCCTCCTATAGACATAGGCAGTATTATAGCATTTCTCTCTATATATAACAAGACAACAATATGCAGGAAGCATGGAGTTGGGATATGAGCTGAAACATCGGGTCTGATACCCATTATTTTTTGACACCTTTTGGAAAAAGAAATCCGTGACTATGAAGAAAGAAAATGTTATTATCTTATAGATAGCAGCTTGAAAACAAGACAAAATAAGAAAAATAAAAGAAAATCAGGAGAGAGTTATGATAGATGAATATGTCAGGACAGAGCGCCTTATAGGTGAGGATGCTATGAATACACTGCGAAATGCTGTGGTGATGGTGTTTGGTGTCGGCGGTGTGGGTTCCCACTGCATTGAGGCGCTGGCAAGAAGCGGAGTGGGAACATTAATTTTAATTGACAACGATGTGGTGTCGGTCAGCAATATCAACCGTCAGTCCATTGCTTATCACAGTACCGTAGGGCAGTATAAGACCCAGTTGATGAAGGCACGGATTGCAGATATTAATCCGGATATTCAGGTAATCACGCATGAGATGTTCGTGCTGCCGGATAATGTGGACTGCCTTTTTGAACAGCCGGTAGACTACATAATCGATGCCATTGATACTGTGACAGCGAAGCTTTGTCTGGTGGAATTGGCGAAGAAACTGGAAATTCCAATCATCAGCTGTATGGGGACCGGGAATAAGATCCATCCGGAATTGTTTGAAATTACGGATATCAGCAAGACCAGTGTCTGCCCCTTGTGTAAGGTTATGCGCAGGGAACTGAAGAGTCGGGGAATCAGCGGACTGAAGGTGCTCTTTTCCAGGGAGAAGCCAATTGATGTCAGCCAGAGAGAGAGCAAGGAACAGGTGGAAGGAAAACGGGCAGTACCGGGGAGTATTTCATTTACCCCTCCGGTTGCAGGACTGCTGATTGCAGGGGAAGTTATCCGAAATTTGATTCATTGCCCGTAGAAACATCCAATGTGAGTATGCATGAGCATACAGAAGCCCAGAGCAGAAGAATAAGATGGAAATCACATTTTCAGCAGAGACAAAGGAAAAGAGGCTATTATGGATTTATTTGATTATGTAAGAGAAACAAACATGGAGAAGGAAGCGCCGCTTGCGTCCAGACTGCGTCCAACAACATTGGATGAAGTGGTGGGACAACAGCATATTATAGGAAAAGACAAGCTGCTGTACCGGGCAATCAAGGCAGACAAGTTAGGTTCCATTATATTTTACGGCCCCCCGGGAACAGGCAAGACGACGCTGGCGAAGGTGATTGCAAATACAACCAGTGCGGAGTTTCGTCAGATTAATGCAACGGTTGCAGGGAAAAAGGATATGGAGGAAGTCGTGAAGCATGCCAAGGAAATGCTTGGGATGTATCAGAAGAAGACGATCCTGTTCGTGGATGAGATTCATCGTTTCAATAAAGGCCAGCAGGATTATCTTCTGCCATTCGTGGAAGACGGCACATTGATTCTGATTGGTGCGACTACAGAGAATCCTTATTTTGAAGTAAACGGGGCGTTGATCTCGCGGTCCAGCATTTTTGAACTTCAGCCACTGGACAAGGAAGATATCAAGGTATTGATCAGACGTGCAGTCTATGACGAAAAAGGGATGGCAGCTTTTCACGCGGAGATTGATGAGGAGGCGTTGGAGTTTCTGGCAGATATCGCAGGCGGAGACGCAAGAAATGCGCTGAATGCAGTGGAACTTGGGATTCTGACAACCGAGCGGAGCGTGGATGGAAAGATTCATATTACACTTCCGGTTGCATCGGAATGTATCCAGAAAAGAGTAGTGCGCTACGATAAGACCGGGGACAATCATTATGATACCATATCGGCTTTTATAAAGAGCATGAGAGGGTCAGATCCGGATGCAGCAATCTATTATCTTGCCAAAATGCTTTATGCGGGAGAGGACATCAAGTTCATTGCGCGCAGAATCATGATCTGTGCCTCCGAGGATGTAGGGAATGCGGATCCAATGGCACTGACAGTCGCGGTGTCCGCAGCGCAGGCAGTGGAGCGAATCGGGATGCCAGAGTCACAGATTATCCTTTCTCAGGCCGTATCCTATGTGGCATGCGCACCGAAGAGCAACGCGGCATGCAATGCCATCTTTTCCGCAATGGAAAGTGTGAAGAATAAAAAAACAACCGTGCCTTCGCATTTACAGGATGCCCACTATAAAGGGTCTGCAAAGCTTGGACACGGTGTCGGTTATAAGTATGCACATGATTATCCCAATCACTATGTGGATCAGCAGTATCTCCCGGATGAAATCCTGGGAGAAAAGTTCTACATTCCTACCGAAAATGGATATGAAAAGCAAATTACGGAACATCTGAAAAAAATTACTGGGAACTAAAGAAGGTTTGTCATAAGAAGTGCGTAAATCTCTTCATTCTTCGTGTTCCAGTTATTCACAATGGCTTCAGCCTCGGTCTGTGTTGGAACAGTCAGTTTCAAGTCGATCAGGTTGTAGCCTTTTTCTACAATCTGGCACCGTACTTCATATTCGTGCTTGGTATTCAGATAGAAGTCGGCTTTGACAGCGACTTCTTCCTTCAAATCATATTCTTTTTCCCTTAGAAATTTATCAATATCCTGCTGGATGTCCGGGGAAATCTTATTCTGAAAATAAGAGATGGTCTCAGAGCCATTTTCAGTGAGATGGTACAGTGTACGGTTATGGGTGTTCTCTACATGGAGCAGACCGGAATCAACCATCTCGGAAATTGCTTTTTGCAGGGTGAAGTAAGTGGTATACCCCTGGTCCAGAATAAATTCAGATATCTGAGAGGTCGTCAGTGGAAAATCCACCTTTTCCAGCATGTATAGGATAATTAACTTGTATAATGTAAAAGTCTCTGACATTTTGAAACTCCTTCCTGCGCCTCAGCGCGATTCGTATTTGGACTGCCAGAGGTCCATCTCTTTCAGACGAGTGGAAATGGCATTGAGTACGGTGCGCTTCCTGCTGCTCCACTCCGGTGCAATCAACAGATCCTTTGGTCCGTCACCGGTGATACGATGAATGACGATATCTTCCCGGAGATGGGAGATGCAGTCGCAGACAAGCTCTACATATTCCTGCATAGTAGGAATCCAAAAAGGATCTTTGGAGTAATTTAGAGCAAGATCTGTATCTTTTAGTACATGGAGCATCTGGAGCTTGATGCCCTGAATATCCCTGTGATTGAGATAGTCGATGGTCTCAAATATCATCTCCCGGGACTCGCCGGGAAGTCCGAGAATCACATGTACGATAACGCTGATACCAAGCTTTCTCAAATCAGCCACCGCTTTTTCAAAAACCGGAAGCATGTATCCTCGCCGGATATAGCGTGCGCTCTCTTCATGGATGGTCTGAAGTCCAAGCTCTACCCAAACAGGTTTGCTCTGGTTCATCTCGTCCAGGAGTGCCAGCACATCATCACCCAGGCAGTCAGGTCTGGTGGCGATGGACAGAATCTTCACCTCAGGATCTGCGATGGCATCGCTGTAGACCGCGCGAAGATGTTCTATCGAACCATAGGTATTCGTAAAGGCCTGAAAATATGCGATAAACGATGCAATCGGGCGTTTTTGGCGCAGCTGCTGTTTGCCATCCTGGAGCTGCTTTGGTATGGAAAGACTGGCAGAACCGGCAAAATCACCGGAACCGCTGGCACTGCAAAAAATACAGCCACCGGTCCCGATGTTTCCATCCCTGTTCGGACAAGTCATACCGCCATTCAAGGTAACTTTATATAATTTTTCACCATAGGTGGATTTGCAATAATAATCAAGAGAATAATATCGCTTCTCGCCCCAACGCTTCATAACTAAATCAAGTCCTTTATTGCTTTGCTCACGACCTCTGCAACCCGCGGGTCAAATGCTTCCGGGAGAATATTGACATCACTCAATTCTTCATCAGGAACCAGTCCGGCGATTGCTTTTGCAGTGGCGAGTTTCATCTCTTCGGTAATCTGTGTGGCACGTCCCTTCAGAGCGCCTTTGAAGATTCCCGGGAAAGCAACCACATTATTCACCTGGTTGGGAAAGTCAGAACGTCCGGTTCCGACAACTCTGGCACCGGCTTCTTTTGCAAGGTCAGGCATAATCTCCGGAACCGGGTTAGCCATAGCAAAGATAATGGCATCCTTATTCATAGAAGCAACCATCTCTTTGGAAACAATGCCAGGAGCAGATACGCCTACGAAAATGTCTGCCAGTTTTAGTGCATCTGCCAGGGTGCCAGTCCTGCCTTCAAGATTGGTGACTTCGACCATCTGCTTTTGCATCCAGTTCAAATTCGGAGAGTCCTTGCCGATGATACCGTTGATATCACACATGGTAACATCCTGAAAACCGTAAGTGAGAAGCAGTTTGGTGATTGCGACTCCGGCGGAACCGGCACCGTTCACAACAACGCGACATGCTTCCTTCGTCTTGCCGGTTACTTTCAGTCCATTGATGACTCCAGCGAGTACGACAATGGCAGTACCATGCTGGTCATCGTGGAATACCGGGATATTCAGCAGCTTCTTAAGGCGCTCTTCAATCTCAAAACATCGAGGTGCGGAAATATCCTCCAGATTGATGCCGCCAAAGGCAGGAGCAATATTGACAACAGTCTGAATAATCTCTTCTGTGTCCTGAGTGTCCAGGCAGATTGGAACTGCATTGACCCCACCGAATTCCTTGAAGAGGACAGCTTTTCCTTCCATAACAGGCATGGCAGCCAACGCACCGATGTTGCCGAGTCCAAGAACAGCGCTTCCATCGGAGACAACAGCAATAGTGTTGGCTTTCTGGGTATAGATGTAAGCGGCTTCCGGTTCCTTGGCAATGACCTTACAAGGCTCTGCAACACCAGGTGTATATGCGATTGCAAGGTCCTCGCGGGAATTCACATGGGCCTTTGCGACTGTTTCTAACTTACCGTTCCATTGTTTATGCATTTCCAATGCTTTTTCATTATTTGTCATAATCATACCTCTTTCTTATTCATCATTGGTGACATGTCAGCCAATGGTTTCCTCTGTGCTATGCAGCCAAATGTGCTGCATAAGAGTAAACAATAACCATATTATACAATAATTAAAGAACAAAGTCCAAATTTTTTCTTTCTTTTTTCCGGATTATCATGTATAATGAAGTCTAGTTCAGAAAGTCAATTCAGACACGAATCCCAACGGTGAAGGAATAGCAGAAGGAATAAGATAAGAAAAAAAGCAGGCAGTTATTTTTTATTTGCTTTCCGTAAACGTAAAAAGTAAATATACTGAATCACAGAAAGGAACAAATTTATGATGAAAGAAAAATATGAGTCACTGCCTCTTGCGACCCTGAAAGAGTTGGCAAAGGCAAGAGGCATGAAAGGAAT
Organism: Hespellia sp.; assembly: GCA_028689735.1. Lineage (GTDB taxonomy): Bacteria > Bacillota > Clostridia > Lachnospirales > Lachnospiraceae > Hespellia. Next base: position 90,402 of record JAQVCP010000002.1, read on the forward strand.
TTCTACTCTGAAGAAGAATCAGCTCATTGAGGCGATGCTGGGAATGGATGAGCAGGAGAGCAAAGAGAAGGAAAAGGACGCTGCAAAAGAGGAACTGAAGAAGGATAAAAAGGAAATCTCCGATGTGGATCAGCTGGACAGCGGGATTACCGCACACGGAATTATAGAGGTATTACCGGATGGATATGGATTCATTCGAAGCGACAATTATCTGCCGGGAGAGGCAGATGTTTATGTGTCTCCATCACAGATACGCAAGTTCAATCTGAAAACCGGTGATATCCTGAAGGGAAATACGAGAATCAAGACACAATCTGAGAAATTCAGTGCTCTGCTTTATCTGACCACCATTAATGGAATGAGACCATCGGTGGCAGCCCAGAGACCAAATTTTGAAGATCTGACACCGATTTTCCCGAATGAGCGACTTCGCATGGAGCACTCGGGAAGCAGCACAGCTATGAGGATTGTAGACCTCCTGTCACCGATAGGTAAGGGACAGCGCGGAATGATCGTATCTCCGCCAAAAGCAGGTAAGACTACATTGTTAAAGGAAGTAGCATTGTCTGTACAGAAGAAAAATCCGGACATGCATCTTCTGATTCTCCTGATTGATGAGCGTCCAGAGGAAGTAACCGATATGAGAGAGACCATTGAAGGACCGAATGTTGAAGTGATTTATTCTACTTTTGACGAACTCCCGGAGCACCATAAGAGAGTATCTGAGATGGTAATTGAACGTGCGAAGCGTCTGGTAGAACACGGCAGGGATGTCATGATTCTGCTCGACAGTATCACACGGCTTGCAAGGGCATACAACCTGACGGTTCCACCATCAGGAAGAACACTTTCCGGTGGTCTTGATCCGGCAGCTCTTCATATGCCAAAGCGTTTCTTCGGGGCAGCAAGAAATATGAGAGAGGGCGGAAGCCTTACCATTCTCGCAACGGCACTGGTTGATACCGGAAGCAAGATGGATGATGTTGTATACGAAGAGTTTAAGGGAACCGGTAACATGGAACTGGTCCTTGACAGAAAGATGCAGGAGAGAAGAGTCTTCCCGGCAATCGATGTCATTAAGTCAGGTACAAGAAGAGAAGATCTGCTTCTTACAAAAGAAGAACAGGAAGCAAACTATATCATTCACAAGGCGATGAATGGACAGAAAGCAGATGAGTCTGTAGATAATCTGCTGAATATGTTCACACGCACAAAAACCAACGATGAACTGGTTGAGAAGGTGCGTAAACAGAAATATATTTAAAAATTTTAGAAATCAGCTACAATCTTTTGAAAAAGAACTTGCAAAAGAATATAGCGTATGATACAATAATGAAGCTGTTTATGAGAATAAATAATTAAGAAAAATCAAATATTTTAATAGAGAGGTGAAAATCATGAGAGAAGGAATCCATCCAGAATACCATCAGGCAACAGTAACTTGCAACTGTGGGAATACATTCGTAACAGGTTCTACGAACGAAAGCATCCACGTAGAAATTTGTTCAAAGTGTCATCCATTCTACACAGGTCAGCAGAAAGCAAATCAGGCTCGTGGCCGTGTTGATAAGTTCAACAAAAAATATGGCATTCAAGACAAATAATAATGAAAAGTTGCAGGCTGAGGTTGAGAAATCTCAGCCTGTTCTTTTATCACAAAAAAGTGATTCAATAACGTAAAGTAATTCAATAACATAGAGATGCAATAGATAAGAAGATGATTGTTATTCATTCAGAGTGTAACAGACTATTTTCAATTAAAGAGGTAAAACATATGAAATCATCAAATATAGGCGGACAGGCAGTGTTAGAAGGCATTATGATGAGAAATCAAGGGCGTTATGCGGTTGCAGTGAGAAAGCCGGATCAGACGATTGCTCTGGATATAGAGGAATATAAAAGCATTGTTCCGTGGAAAGCAGTGACAAAGATTCCGTTTGTCAGAGGAATGTTCAATTTTGTGGATTCCATGGTACTTGGTTTAAAGACGCTCACCTTTTCCGCCAGTTTTTTTGAAGATGAAGAGGAAAGCGGGCAGACAGAAAAAGAGCCGGTTGATGCGAAAAAGATGGAACGTCAGGAAAAGCTGATGATGGGAGGGACGGTTGCATTTTCTCTGATCCTCGCCATTTTGCTATTCACGGTACTGCCATCTTTTCTTGCAGGAATCCTAAAGAGGTATTTTCATGGATATACCATGAGGGCCGTCATGGAGGGGGGACTAAAGGCAGTAATCTTTATTGGATATCTCCTTTTGATTTCCAGAATGAAGGATATCCAGAGAGTCTTCATGTATCACGGAGCAGAACACAAATGCATCAACTGTATCGAACATGGACTGGAACTGACTGTGGACAATGTGAGAGCAAGTTCAAAGCAGCATAAGCGCTGTGGAACCAGCTTTCTATTGTTTGTGATTGTACTCAGCATTATTGTGGGATTATTTATCCGGGTCGATGCAACCTGGCTGCGTGTGCTGATTCGTATTGCACTTCTTCCGCTGGTTGCCGGAGTTTCCTATGAGATTATCAAGCTGGCAGGAAACAGCGACAATCCGATCATTTCTATTTTGAGCAAGCCGGGACTATGGACACAGAACCTGACGACAAGAGAACCAGAAGATGATATGATTGAGGTTGCAATCACCGCGGTAGAAGCTGTATTTGACTGGAGAGCTTACCTTGCGGGAGCAGATCTTGCAGACTGTAAGGTCACATCACCACTGACAAGTGAGGCAGAAGGACTGTCATGACAGTAAAGGAATTATATATGGAAGGAACTGCGGCACTTGCCGCTGCAGGAATTGAGGAAAACTCTCTGGATGCATGGCTTTTGCTGGAACATTTGACCGGATGGAGCAGGGCAAGATATTTTATGGACAGTGGAGAGTGTGTGGAAGAAAAACTCATCACACAGTACCGCTATTTGATTCGACAGAGAGAAGCGCATATTCCACTTCAGCATCTGACCGGTGTTCAGGAATTTATGGGACTGGAGTTTCTGGTCAACAATAAGGTACTGATTCCAAGGCAGGACACAGAACTTCTGGTGGAGCAGGCCATGACAGTTTTGCATTCGGGAATGGATTTTTTGGATCTGTGTACCGGTTCCGGCTGCATTGCCATTAGTCTATGTCACTATGCACAGGAAAAAGAGATGGAAAAGGTAACAGGTGTTGGAGCAGACATTTCAAAAGAAGCATTGGAAATTGCAGAAGCCAATAAAGAAAAGCTTAGGGCACCTGTGCGCTTTATCCAAAGTGATTTGTTTGAAAATGTAGAAGGACCCTTTGACCTGATTGTGTCGAACCCGCCCTATATCCGCACGTCAGTGATTGAAGAACTGAAAGAGGAAGTGAAATGTCACGATCCATTTCTTGCATTGGATGGCAGGGAGGACGGCTTGTTCTTTTACCGGAAGATCGTCCGGGAGAGTGCACGGTATATGAAGAGAAAGGGCAGTCTGATGGTCGAGATTGGACACGACCAGGGCGCAGTTGTAGCGGAGTTGTTTGAAGCAGCCGGATATAAAAAGATCCAGATAAAAAAGGATCTGGCAGGACTTGACCGTGTTGTTTTGGGCGTGTATGATAAGAAGTAAGTCTGTTCGGGATGAAAGAATTCTATCGATATAGTGCATGTTTTTGAGTTGCGGGAAGCCGAAGAAAGCCTCATATGGGAATTCGGGTCAGAACAGAGGAAGAGAAAGGATAGGAAGTATGTTTGATAAATTAGAAGATTTACTGATTCGATATGAAGAGGTGATGGGGGAATTGCAGGAGCCAGATGTAGCAAATGACCCGGAACGCTTTAAGAAACTGATGAAAGAGCAAAGCGATTTATCCCCGATTGTAGAGGCATATAAAGAGTATAAGCAGTGTAAGCAGAATATCGAGGACAGTCTGGTAATGTTGGATGAAGAGTCTGATGAAGAGATGAGAGAACTTGCCAAAGAAGAATTGAATGAGTCCAAGGAACGGGTGGAGGAATTAGAGAAGAAACTGAAGATCCTGCTTCTTCCAAAGGACCCGAATGATGATAAGAACGTTATCGTCGAGATTCGTGGCGGTGCAGGTGGAGACGAGGCGGCTCTTTTTGCGGCAGAGATTTATCGTATGCTGGCGCATTATGCAGAGAGTAAGCGCTGGAGAGTAGAGATGATTTCCTGCACAGAAAACGGAATCGGCGGTTTTAAGGACTGCTCCTTCATGGTGACAGGACAGGGTGCATATTCCCGTCTGAAATATGAATCCGGAACGCACCGTGTACAGCGTGTCCCGGAGACCGAGAGCGGCGGACGGATTCATACCTCCACGATTACGGTTGCTGTCATGCCGGAGGCCGAAGAGGTTGATGTAGAGCTGGATATGAATGACTGCAAGTTTGATGTGTTCCGTGCTTCCGGCAACGGCGGGCAGTGTGTCAACACAACAGATTCAGCGGTACGTCTGACTCATATTCCTACTGGAATCGTTATTTCCTGTCAGGATGAAAAGTCACAGCTCAAGAATAAGGACAAGGCACTTAAGGTACTTCGTGCCAAGTTATATGAGATAGAATGTGCCAAACAGCACGATGCAGAGGCTGAGCTTCGAAGAAGCCAGGTGGGAACAGGAGACCGTTCAGAGAAGATTCGTACTTACAACTTCCCACAGGGACGTGTCACAGATCATAGAATCAAACTGACACTGCATAAGCTGGATTCCATTCTGGGTGGAGACTTGGACGAGATCATCGATAGCCTGATTGCAGCGGATCAGGCAGCAAAGCTAAGTAATTTACAGGATAATTAAGGAATGAATCTCATCATCGCGGCAGAAACAGGGGAACAAAAAGAGATTCAGAAAGGATAAAAAAGACTTAACATGGAAGAGGTTATTTTTAAAAGACCGGAATTGGAAGACAGGGAACTGATTGAGTCCTATTTTGCAAAGGCACCATCAAGGAGTTGTGACCGGAATTTCGTAAATGTATATTTGTGGTCCAGACATTATTATGTGACATTTGCAATCGTAGAGGATGCGATGGTATTTAAGGACGAGACGGATGGAGACTTGAGATTTGCGTATCCGGCAGGTGAGCCTGAGAATGTAAGAAAAGCAATCGCGTATATCAAAACATATTTTGCAGAGAAAGGAAAGCCTTTCCAGATGTACAATGTATTGGAGGAACAGTATGCACAGTTTACACAGTGGTATCAGCAGGGCTATCAGATAGCATATAATCCGGATCTGGCTGATTATGTATACGAACAGGAGAAGCTGGAGACGCTTTCCGGTAAGAAATTGCATGGAAAGCGGAATCATATTAATAAGTTTAAGACACTTTATGAAGATTGGCAGTATGAGACTCTCAGCGATGAGAATGTGGAAGAATGTTTTCAGATGGCATTAGAATGGCGGGAAATCAACGGCTGTGAAGATGATGAGGAAAAGAATGCAGAGATGTGTGTGACATTAAATTCTCTTCGTCTTTTCAAGGAACTGGGTGAAGTCGGTGGTATTTTAAGAGTCAATGGAAAAATTGCAGCATTTACCATCGGTGAAGCACAGAATGAAGACACGTTTGTAGTGCATATTGAAAAAGCATTTGCTGATATAGAAGGGGCTTATCCCATGATCAATCAGCAGTTTGTGGCACATGAATGTAAGGATTTCCGGTATATCAACCGGGAAGAGGACACGGGTGCTGAAGGACTTAGAAAGGCAAAGCTTTCCTACCGTCCAGTATTTATGGTAGAAAAGGGCGTTATTTCAGAGGCATAAATTCACATAGCAGATAAAAGGAGATAGGAGTATGATATCAAAAAAAATGGAAAAAATGGTAGCAAACAATTCTGCAATCCGTGCAATGTTTGAAGAAGGAAATCGTCTTGCACAGATTTACGGAAGGGAGAATGTATATGATTTCAGTCTGGGCAACCCCAATGTGCCTGCTCCGGAAGCTGTAAAGAGTGCAATTCAGGAAATTCTGGAAGAGGATTCCCTGATGGTACACGGTTACAACAACAGTAATGCCGGGTATGAGGATGTGCGCCAGGTTGTAGCTGAGTCTGTAAATGAACGTTTTGGAACTGCATTTGCGGCAAAGAATATCATTATGACAGTTGGTGCAGCGGGAGGTCTGAATATCATCCTGAAGGCACTTTTGAATCCAGGGGATGAAGTTCTTACCTTTGCTCCATATTTTGTGGAATATAGAAGCTATGTGGCAAATTATGACGGCAATTTGATTGAAGTCTCTCCTAACACTGTTGATTTCCAGCCAAAGTTGGATGAATTTGAGGAGAAAATCACAGCAAAGACCAGAGCGGTCATCGTCAATAATCCGAATAACCCGACAGGAGTTGTCTATTCAGAAGAGACCATCAAGAAGATGGCTGCGATTCTGGAAAAGAAACAGAAGGAACTGGGTACAGAGATTTTCCTCATTTCGGATGAGCCATACAGAGAGCTGGCTTATGATGGCGTAGAGGTTCCTTATCTGACAAAATACTATGCGAATACAGTTGTAGGATATTCGTACAGCAAATCATTGTCTCTTCCGGGAGAGCGAATTGGATATCTGGTGATTCCGGATGAGGCAGCGGACAGTGAGAATGTAATCGGGGCGGCAACCATCGCAAACCGCATTCTCGGATTTGTCAACGCACCGACACTTCAGCAGAGAGTGGTAGCAAAATGCATCAACGAGAAGACTGACATTTCCTATTATGACAGAAACAGAGAGACCCTTTACAATGGCCTTGCAGAGCTTGGGTTTGAGTGTGTGAAACCGGAAGGAGCATTCTATCTGTTCGTGAAATCTCCGGTAGCAGATGAAAAAGAATTCGTTGCAGCAGCAAAGAAACATCATATTCTTCTTGTGCCGGGAAGTTCCTTTGCCTGCCCTGGATATGTGCGGATTGCATACTGCGTATCCTATGAGACGATTGTGAACTCTCTGCCTAAATTTGCTGACCTGATGAAAGAGTACAACTAAGAATAAGAGAAGGAATAGTTATGAATGAAAAGCTTTTAAAAAATATCAGACAGGTGGAACCTTATACACCTGGGGAACAGCCACAGACGAAGGTAATCAAGCTCAATACAAATGAGAATCCATATCCGCCGGCACCGGGAGTGCGCAGCGCACTGGCGTCCATGAGTATTGACAAACTCCGTCTCTACCCGGATCCTACAGCAGATGCCCTTGTATCTGCACTTGCAGAATGTTATGATTTGAAAAAAGAGAATCTTTTTGTTGGTGTTGGTTCCGACGATGTACTTGCGATGTGTTTTCTGACTTTCTTTAATTCAGAGAAACCGATTTTCTTTCCTGATATTACCTACTCTTTCTATGATGTGTGGGCGAATCTCTATCGCATTCCATTTGAGTGCCAGAAGGTTGATGAGAATTTTAGAATTAGAAAAGAAGATTATTATAAGGAAAATGGAGGTGTTATTTTCCCGAATCCCAATGCTCCGACAGCAGTCTATGAGGAATTGGACTTTGTGGAGGATATCATTTCCCATAACCGGGATGTGATTGTTATTGTGGATGAGGCTTATGTGGATTTCGCCGGAAAGTCTGCGATGGAATTGATTGACAAGTATGACAATCTGATCGTTGTCCAGACATTTTCCAAATCCCGCTCTATGGCGGGAATGCGTATCGGATATGCCATCAGCAATCCCACATTAATTAAATATCTGAACGATGCAAAATATTCATTTAATTCTTACACGATGAATCAGACTTCTCTGGCTCTTGGCGTGGAAGCGATAAAGGATAAGGAATATTTTGAGGAAACAGTTCATAAAATCGTTGAGACGAGAGAGTGGGCAAAAGAAGAATTGCATAAGCTGGGGTTTGAATTTCCAGACTCAAAAGCGAACTTCATCTTTGCAACACACCCGGATTTTGACGCGAAAGAGCTGTTTGAGGCACTGAAAAAAGAAGGAATTTATGTGAGATTCTGGGGAAGCAGACGAATTGAACAATATCTTCGAATTACCATAGGAACCAGAAAAGAGATGAAAGCACTGTTTACATTTCTACGAACGTATATGAATAAGGGAGAATAGCATAATATGGAATCATTAGTAAACTCGTTAATCGAAGCACTTGGTGGGACGATTGGTAAAGAAGCAATTATCTTTATTATATCCATGATCCCGATTCTGGAATTAAGAGGAGGACTGCTTGCGGCAGGTCCAGCACTTTTGAACATCCCTCTTTTAAAAGCGATTCCAATTTGTATTATAGGAAATATCATTCCGGTGCCTTTTATCCTGCTGCTGATTACACCAATTTTTAACTGGATGAAGACAACAAAGTTCTTTGCACCGATGGTCCACAAGCTGGAAGCAAAGGCAATGAGCAAAAGTGACCAGATTGAGCGTTATGAGTTTTGGGGACTGGTTCTGTTTGTAGGAATTCCACTTCCCGGTACAGGTGCCTGGACTGGATCACTGATCGCGGCACTTCTGGGTGTGAAATTCAAGAAAGCATTTCCAGCGATTATCATAGGTATCTGTCTGGCAACAATTCTGATGTCGCTGTTGTCCTATGGACTTCTGGGAGTAATATTTGGATAAAAAATCTTGAAGAAGATTGGAAGCGTCGTCTTCTGGTCTTCTTTTTTTGTTATCAGTAAAAGAAAAGGAGAGAGATTATGAATTACGTATTTTCAGAGAAGGCGGGAGCATTTGAGGGAGGAATTTTTGCAATCTTAAATGATCGGAAACTGGCAATGGAGAAGCAGGGGAGAAAAATTTACAATCTTTCCATCGGAACACCGGATTTCAAACCGGCACAGCACATTATAGATGCTGTGGCAGAGGCTGCAAAGAAACCAGAGAATTATAAATATTCAATTGTGGATATTCCAGAACTTGTGGAGGCAGTGATTGCCCGTTACAAGACAAGGTTTGGTGTGGACATCACGGCAGAGGAGCTGATGAGTGTCTATGGATCTCAGGAGGGAATGGCACACATTGCACTTCCGCTGCTCAATCCGGGGGACACGATTCTGGTTCCGAATCCGGGTTATCCCATATGGAATATCGGACCTTTCTTATGTGATGCGAAGACTTATGAATATCCGCTGGTTGCAGAAAAAGATTTTCTTCCGGACTTGCAGGCTATTCCAGAGGAGGTTAAAAAGGAAGCAAAGGTGATGCTGGTATCTTATCCGCAGAATCCGCTGGGGAAGACGGCGCCGGATTCTTTTTATGAGGAATTGATCGCATTTGCAAAAAAATATGAGATTCTGATTATCCACGACAATGCCTATTCAGATATTATCTTTGACGGGAAGAAAGGAAGATCGTTCCTGGAATTTGAAGGGGCGAAGGAAGTAGGGGTGGAATTCTACTCCCTGTCAAAATCCTATAATTATACCGGGGCGAGAGCTTCTTTTGTGGTGGGAAATGCAGAGGTAATCAAGAATTTCCGCAAGGTTCGAACACAGATTGATTATGGAATGTTTCTTCCTGTACAGTATGGTGCAGTTGCAGCACTGACCGGTCCGCAGGACGTAGTAGAGGAAAACTGCCGTGAATATCAGCGCAGAAGAGATGCACTTTGCGGCGGACTACGCAGCATCGGCTGGGAGATGCCGGACAGCGAGGGGACCATGTTTGTATGGGCACCGCTTCCCATGGGCTATACGAATTCAGAAGAATTCTGTATGGAGCTTCTGGAAAAGTCAGGAGTTCTTGTTGTGCCGGGAAGCAGCTTTGGCAGCCTCGGAGAAGGCTATGTTCGAATGGCACTGGTACTTGGGGAACAGGAGATGGCAGAGCTTGTGGATGCGATTGAGCAGAGTGGCGTTCTGAAATAGTTAAAAACGCAACAAAAAGTTGCTGGAATGAAATGATACCGGAATTATGAGTATCCAGATACAATGTATATGAGTACCAGTATGTTATTGATTAGGTAAAATAATACTATAACATAGAGGAGCATGTACATGGAAAATAGGATAAAAGAACTTCGCCTGGAAAAAGGGATTACCCAGAATGTACTGGCGGATGCGATCGGGGTGTCACAACAGACTATCAGCAAGTATGAAAAAGAGGCGTTTTCAGTGCCGCTTGATGCGATGATTGGAATTGCAGATTATTTTCATACAACGATTGATTACATATTGCGCCAGACTGATCAACGGTATCGGGAAAATTACCGGGTGGAAGTGAATAGGAAAGTGGAAAAGCACAGAGAACTTTGCGTGGCTTATGATAAACTGACAAAGAAACACAGAGAGCTTGCCATGAATCTGATTGACGGTCTGAATAAAGAAGAGAATCATGTTCCGGAAGAGGAGGAACATGATCAGAATTGCAATTTGTGAAAGTGATGAAAAGCTGGCATTCCGGATGGAACATTACCTTCTGGATCTCCAGAAGGTAATGAGAATTCGAATGGAGACGGACCTCTATTTTTGCGGGGAGAATCTTGAAAAAGCAGTCCGGGATGGAGTGATATTCGATGTGATTTATCTTGCAATCCGTCTAAAAGGAAAGAGTGGGATTGATACCGCAAGGGAGCTTCGCAGGAATGGATGTATTGCCATCTTACTGTTTGTATCAGCATATGAAGATCAATGGAAAGAGTTATTGGAGACCAGGACGTTTGAGTTTATTAAAAAACCTGTGGAGGAAATGAAATTCAAACAGACATTTATCCGTGCTTACCAAAGTCTGATGAATGAGGATGAATGCTATCATTTTACTCACAGAAACTCTTTCTACCGGATTCCGGTAAAAGAAATTTTGTTTCTGGAAAGTGATAAAAGATGTGTCATTGTGCACACCGTGAAAGCAGAGTACCGCTATTATGGGAAACTGTCAGAGGCAGAGGAAAAACTGAAGAGAATGAAACACGATTTTCTCAGAATCCATAAATCCTATCTGGTGAATTTCACACAGGTTGAATCAATTTGTTGGAACGAAGTGAGGCTGTTTGGCGGCACAGTTCTGGCAATCAGCGAGGAGCGGAGACGGAAAATCCGCAGTTATTACAAATAATGCCGGAATTATTACAAAAAGCGGTCCGGAAGAGAAAGCTGTTTTATAATAAAATCATTCTAATGGTATCGGAATTGAAGTTGTCATGTTATTCTTATTCATGCAATGTTGTGGTATTGCATAGGGGCAACATTTACGTTACTGTCATTTATCACTTAAGGGGGGAGAGTGTTCCGAAATGCATTCAGGACAATTCTGCCGTTCATTTACAATCTAAAAAAATCCATTTTTATCTCAACAGAATTATCTTTCATTTATGTAACGAAAAGTGCTATAAGAGAATATCGGACGAACACTTAAAAATGGCGTACATGAAGTACGTCATTTTTAATTTTATAAATTGTTTGTGCCACACTTTTGTATTTTTCTATAAGGTTTGTTATAATAAAAAAATACGTAAGGAGGATGACATGGAGTTTGCACACGAATTGGTGATACCAAATGAAAATTTACCCTTTAAACTGTTTCTGTTTGAGGGAAAGGATGGAAATTATGTCAGGGAAAAGCACTGGCATCGTTCGATTGAAATTTTTGCAGTGTTTGAAGGTGAGCTGACATTTCTTGTCAATGAAAAGGAATATCCTCTGCGCAAGGGGGAGTTTGTGTTGGTCAATACCAATGAAATCCATTCAATTCTTGCGCCAAAGCCCAATATGACACTGGTACTGCAGATTCCACTTGCCACCTTTGAAAACTATTTCACAGATGATCAGTTTATTTTATTTTCACATAGTTCCAGGGTACAGGATCAACAGTTTATGGATATTCTGGATCATTTATATCGTACGTATATAGAGCAGAAGACAGGGTATGATTTTAAAGTTCAAAGCCATTTTTACGAACTTTTATATCTTCTGGTCAGCAAGTACCGCAAGACACAGGTGAGTCCGGATGTGGTACGGCATAATAGAAAGCTTGGCAGGTTGTCCAAGATTACAGCGTATCTCAGGGATAATTATACAAAAGAAATGTCATTGGAATTACTGGCGGAGATTTTCGGATATTCTCCGGCGTATCTGTCCAGGATGTTCCAAAAGTATGCAAAAATCAATTATAAGACTTATCTGCAGAATATCCGGGTGGAATACGGATTTCGGGAATTGGTGAATACGGACAATACAATCAGCGATATCGCAGCGAATAATGGTTTCCCAAACAGCAAGGCATTCACAAAAGCATTTGCAAAGAAATACGGAATGCTGCCAAGTGAGTACAGAAGACAGAAAACGGAGGGACAATAAAGTGAAGAAGAAATGGAAAGAAAAGCTTGGCATAAAAGGTGCAATGTTTGTGCTAGCATTTATTTTACTTCTGTTATGCTGTTTTGCAGTTTATGCGTTTTACCATGCGATACACGCAGTGAATCTGGGACAGACTGAGGGCATGAAGAAATATGATTATCATTTTGTGATGATTCATTCCGGGGTTGGCGATGATTTCTGGGAGACATTATATAAAGGTGCAAAAGAAGAAGGGGAAGGGATTGGTGCTTATGTGGAGGATTTTGGAGACACCGTCCCGGGAAACTACTCAGCAGAAGACCTGATGGATATGGCAATTGCCGCGAAGGTTGATGGAATCATTGTAGAAGGAAATCAGTCAGACGAAATGAGAGCACTGATCGAAGAAGCTGAGGAACAGAACATTACGGTGGTGACTATGATTCATGATGTGGCGGGAAGTGAACGAAAGGCTTATGTAGGAATCAATGCCTATTCTTTGGGGGAGTTGTATGGAAACCAGGTGGTAGAGGCTTTGGAGAAAAAAAAGGAATCGGCAAAACCAGCAGAGAATGCAGAAAAGCCAAGGGTGGTAGTCCTGGTGGATACTTCAGAGAAAGACACCAGTTCATCGCTGATATTTGCAAGCATCCGGGAGAAAATGAATCAGTCGGGAAATGATGTAGAAGTGACAAGTCTGAATATTGAGAAGAATGAAGATTTTGAATCCGAGGAAATTATCCGCAATCTGGTTCTTAACAAGACACAGAGACCGGATGTGGTGGTGAACCTCAGCAGCGTAGATACAATCAGCTGCAGTCAGGCGGTCATTGATTATAATCTGGTTGGAAAGATTGTCGTGCTGGGTTACTATTCTGCACCGGAAGTGCTGGATGGGATAGAAAAAGGGGTTATTCAGGCCTCTGTTGACGTTGATGCAGAGAAGATTGGAAAAACCTGCGTAGAATATCTGAACAAATTTATCATAAAGGGATATGTAAGCGAATACGCAGCCATTGATATCCGGCTGATTACAGCAGATAATGTTGAAGAGTATCTGGAGATGGCGAAGAAAGAGCAACGGGATAAAGGAGAGTAAGACATGGAAAAATTGGTGAAAAAATACCAACAGATGTCAATCAGATATAAACTTCTTATCTCTTTCCTGGTGGTATGTCTGTTGTTGGTTTTAATTAACGGAGTCGTCTATGTCAATCTGCATCAGACGGTTGGACAGATTGACAGTGTATATGTCAGCAATATCGAATTAAATCAATTGTCAGAGAGCCTGGAAGAAGTGCAGACTACCTTATATCAATATCTGGAAACAAAGAGTTCTTCCACACTGGAGGACTATTATGTCTATGAGCAGAAATATAGAGATTTATTTTCTGGGTTGAATACAGAGACAGTTGGAAGCACTACTGCGCTGATGGAAAAAAATATTTATAATATTTCTAATTCTTATCTGGACAAAACGGATGAGACAGTGCAGGCAAAGCGAGGGAGAAATGTATCCCTGTACCGAGAAGGATATGCAGAAAGTCAGAAGCTTTACCAATATCTTCGTTCGGCAATTGATACACTCAATACGGACATTTTTCTCCAGAATTCTGATAATTATTCTGTACTTCGAAAGTCGCTGAACTCTGTACTTTTATTTGCGATTGCATTCTTATGTCTGGTGATGGGGGTTGCCATTTTATGGGTATTATTTATCACTGGAAGTATTACAAAGCCGCTGATTGAACTTGCCGGAGCAGCCAATGAGATTGCATTTGGAAATATGGCTGTAAGCTTTCCTGTGGTTGAGACCGGTGATGAGATTACCGTAGTGTCAAAAGCCTGCAACAAGATGATTGACAGTATCCGAATCTATATTGATGAAATTAAAGAAAATTATGAGAGAGAAGCAAAACATATTGAAAATGAACTGATTATGAAGAATGATCTGAAGGAGGCACAACTCAAATATCTTCAGGCGCAGATTAATCCGCATTTTCTGTTTAATACACTGAATGCAGGGGCTCAGCTTGCGATGATGGAAGGAGCAGAGAAGACCTGTCTTTTTATTGAAAACATGGCTGACTTCTTCCGCTATAATGTACGGAAGATGGGAAAAGATACGACTCTTTATGAGGAAGTAGAGTCCGTAGACAATTACATATATATTCTCAATGTACGTTTTTCTGGTGATATCGGATTTAAAAAACAAATCCAGGAAAAATTACTGGACGTGCAGATGCCAAGCATGATTCTTCAACCTATTGTGGAAAATGCAATTAATCATGGAATCCGCGGGATGGAAGGGGATGGGAGAATTCTTCTCAGCGTATATGCGGAGAATCAGAGTGTATATGTGGAAGTCACGGATAACGGAGTCGGAATTAGTGAAGAAATGATTGCATTGATTCTGGAGAATAAATCAGAGGATAAACAGGAGAATACAGAAAACTCAGGAATGGGTGTTGGACTTAGCAACGTTGTCAGCCGGCTCCGTCGATTTTATGAATGCGATGATGTCTTTACGATTGAAAAGAACCAATCGGGCAGAGGAACGACAGTTAGAATCAGAATTCCAGTAAAAAAGACAAAGGAGGAGGCAGAAAAATGATAAAGGTAATGATATGTGATGATGAGGGAATCGTCAGACAATCTCTCCGATTCATTATGGATAAGGCATTTGGCACGGAGTGTCAGGTAGAAGAAGCAAAAAGTGGGAGAGGTGCCATTGAGCTGGCGCAGAGCTTCCGACCGGATATCGCGTTTATGGATATACAAATGCCTGGAATCAACGGCATTGATGCAATGAAAGAAATGAAGAATGAGAATCCTAACATGCTTTTTATTGTTCTGACTGCTTATGACAGATTTGGATATGCCAAGGAGGCAATTGATCTTGGTGTGATGGAATACCTTACCAAGCCAATCGGCAAAGACAAAGTAGTCGAGGTAATGCGTCGTGCCATATCTGTGATAGAAGAGCAGAGAAATAAAAAGAGTCATGACCTGGAAATCCAGGAAAAGTTAGAGACGGTCATTCCTATGATCGAGAACGGGTATATTTATAATATAGTGATACAGGATGAAGGTTATGAAGATATTGGCTATGAGAATTTACTTGGAATCAGAAAAAAACAGGGATTTATTGCAGTCATAGAGTTTGGCGAAGACCGGAGAGATGGCAGTCTGACAAATCCAGTAGGTGCAAACGTAAAGATGCAGAGATGCTATACAGAATTCCGTGAGATTGTTAAGGAGTTTAACAGCCATGCAATTATCGGAGCACCCATGTCGAACAAGATTATTTCCTGTGTGACAACGGGAAGGACGGAACTGGAATATGATGAGCGTGTCAAGGTGATTGAGGGAACCAGAGCGATGGTAAGAAAACTGGAGCAGAGGCTGGAACTGAAATTCAAGGTAGGGATTGGATCTGTAAAGCCGCTTGCCCTGATCAACGAGTCTTATCAGGAAGCGGTTACGGCTATTCGCCAGAGCATCGGAAAAGTGACGCACATCAAGGATCTTCCTGTGGGTTGTGACTATGATGAAACATATCCGTCAGAAGTGGAAGAAATGATTTTCGATGCACTTGTGAAAGGGAAAACAGATGTTGTGACACAGCAATGTGAGACTTTTATGGGATGGATGGAAAAGAGAACTCCGGTTCTGGATAATAATGTGCGTCTTAAAACGATGGAATTCGTGCTTCGTGCAGAAGAACTGGCTTATCGTCATGGCGGGATGACCTACAAGTTTGAATCCCGCAATGGATTTCTGGAGGAAGTGCTTGACTGCAGTAATTATGAAGAACTTAGCACCTGGTTCCTGACAAAAATGACACGCGCATGTATGAATATCCGAAGCAAGCAGAAGGAAAAGACACTGGGAGTTGTTGAAAAGGCAAAGCAATATGTGACGGAACATTTTTCGGAAGAATTATCACTGGATGAGATTTCCAGAGAGGTCAATGTCAGTCCCTATTATTTTAGCAAGTTGTTTAAGGAGGAAACGGGAATCAATTACATAGAATATGTCACAAATACCCGGATGGAACAGGCAAAAATACTTCTTCAGAATTCAGAAAACAGTATCAAGTATGTTTGTGTTACAGTAGGATACAGCGATCCGAATTATTTCAGCAGGTTATTTAAGAAATGGGCAGGTCAGACACCATCTGAATATAGGGAGGAAATTAGAAGTTATGTATAGAAGAGGTTTAAAAAAGACGCTGATATTGCTGCTTGCATGTACATTTGCAGTAACAGGCTGTGGCAGGCAGGAAACGCAGGCAGAAGAGAAAAAGGGCATCATTGACAAGCCACAGATTGGCATTACTTTTGATACCTTTGTCCTGGAACGCTGGCTGAAAGACCGGGATGTATTTGTGGCTACGGCACAGAAGCTGGGAGCAGAGGTGGATGTACAGAATGCAAATGGTGATATCAATAAACAGACAGCACAGATTAACCGGTTTGTAGAAGCGAAGGTGGATGTAATCGTTGTGATACCAGTGGACTGCTATGAATTGAAAGGCGCAGTAGAAAATGCAAGAAATCATGGCATTGAAGTAATTTCCTATGATCGCCTGATTCAGGAAACCAAGACGGATCTCTATATTACGGTGGACAGCGAACAGGTTGGAGAAGCCATGGGAGAGACAATGAAGACGAATCTTCCGGATGGCGGAAATATTGCCATGATCTGTGGACCAGAAAACGATACAAACTGTAAGCAGGTCGCTGATGGTTTTGAAAAGGCGATAGAAGGCAGTGGACTGAATGTGATCTATAAAAATTATGTGAAAGCCTGGACTTCAGAGTATGGAACAAAAGCAATGCAGGAAGCAATGGCAGAAAATGAACAGATTGATGGGGTGATGTGTGGAAATGACGGTCTGGCAGGATTTGCGATCCAGGTGCTCAGCGAACAGCAGCTGGCAGGACAGGTTGTTGTAGTAGGACAGGATGCGGATCTGGAGGCATGCCAGAGAGTGGTAGAGGGCACCCAGGCTATGACGGTTTATAAACCAATTGAGGAACTGGCCAGGACTGCAGCAGAATTTGCAGTGGAATTGAGTGATAAAGGAAGACTTCCCAAAGTGAAAGATACGATAGAAAATGAGATTGACGAGGTGCCTGAAGAGGTGCCTTATTATGGACTTGCTCCGGTTGCAGTGACAAAAGAGAACATGGATGAGGTCATTGTTGATTCAGGATTCCACCTGCATGATGAGGTCTACCTCAACGTGGAGTAGCAAAAAATAAAATCGGAATAGCATTTTGTTGCAACAGAAAAAAGACAAAAATATGCTAATAAAAAATGGAATAAATGTATTCTCATAAAAATGTGCGGGACATGACAAACATGTCCTAATTCCCTCGTGATATAGTAGTTTCAACAGGTAATTACGAAAGCAATTACCAAAAACATACTATACAGGAGGGATTTTTTATGAAAAAAAGATTTCAAAAACTATTGGCGATCGGGCTTGCAGTTGCATGTGTATTCTCACTGGCTGCTTGTACCAGCGGAGAGAGTTCTTCATCAGGCGGCTCAACAGCAGCGAAGAAAGAGACGTCAGCCGGAAGCGGTAAGATTGGTGTAGCAATGCCTACCAAAGATCTGCAGCGTTGGAATCAAGATGGCGAGAACATGAAGAAAGAGCTGGAAGCAGCAGGATATGAAGTAGATCTTCAGTACGCAAGTAATGATGTAGCTACTCAGGTTTCCCAGATTGAGAACATGATTTCCGGTGGCTGCGAAGCACTCGTTATCGCTTCCATCGATGGTGAGTCACTTGGAACACCTCTTCAGTCAGCAAAAGAAGCTGGAATCCAGGTTATCGCTTATGACCGTTTGATTATGAACTCTGATGCAGTTTCTTACTACGCAACATTTGATAACTACATGGTAGGAACCAAACAGGGCGAGTACTTAGAAGAAGCACTTGATCTTAAAAATGCAGCGGGTCCATTCAACATTGAAATCTTCACTGGTGACCCTGGAGACAACAATGCGAAATTCTTCTACGGCGGCGCAATGGACGTTCTTCAGCCATATGTAGATTCAGGAAAATTAGTAGTTCAGTCCGGACAAGTTGATTTTGCATCAGTTGCAACAGCTGACTGGTCTACAGAAAAAGCACAGGCAAGAATGGATGCAATCATCGCTTCTAACTATGCTGACAAGAACATTGATGCAGTTCTCTGCTCAAACGATTCTACATCACTCGGAGTTGAAAACTCTCTGGAAGCTAACTACAATGGCGAATGGCCAATCATCACAGGTCAGGATTGTGACGTAGCTAACACAAAGAACCTGATCGCTGGCAAACAGGCAATGGATATCTTCAAAGATACACGTGATCTTGCAAAACAGACAGTATCTATGGTTGACGCAATCATGGGCGGTGGAACAGCTGAGACAAACGATAACGAGACATACGACAACGGTACAGGAGTTATCCCTTCTTACCTTTGTGAACCAGTTGTAGTTACAACAGACAATTACAAAGAAATGTTACTTGATTCTGGATACTATACAGAAGATGATCTGAAATAGAAAAAAACAGGTAAATGTAATACAATCAGGCGGGTCTTCACCCGCCTGTATTATTAGGAAAGGGAGGGACATAAGTTGGCAGAGATTCTATTAGAAATGAAAAATATTACCAAGACTTTCCCTGGCGTGAAAGCGTTAGATAACGTGAACTTACAGGTTGAAAAAGGTGAAATCCATGCACTGGTAGGAGAAAATGGAGCGGGAAAATCTACACTGATGAATGTACTCAGTGGCATTTATCCATATGGAACGTATGAGGGAGATATTAGCTATAATGGTGAGATTTGCAAGTTTACCAAAATAAAAGACAGTGAGGAAAAGGGAATTGTAATTATCCATCAGGAACTGGCACTGGTTCCGTATATGACAATCGGAGAAAACATGTACCTGGGTAACGAACAGGGCAAGCCGATGGCTATCGACTGGAATAAGACATATGATGAGGCAGACAAATATCTGAAACAAGTAGGACTTACAGAATCTTCCCAGACTCTGATCAAAGATATCGGAGTAGGAAAGCAGCAATTGGTAGAGATTGCAAAAGCGCTTGCCAAAAAAGCAAAACTGTTAATTTTGGACGAGCCGACCTCCTCTTTAAATGAGGCAGATTCGCAGGCACTTCTGGATCTTCTGCTTGCATTTAAGAAGCAGGGTATGACTTCGATTATTATTTCTCATAAATTAAATGAGATTGCATATGTAGCTGATAAGATTACCATCATTCGTGATGGTTCGACGATCGAAACATTAGATAAAAAGGTGGACGATATTTCCGAGGATCGTATCATCAAGGGAATGGTTGGCCGTGATCTGACAGACCGGTTCCCGAAACGAGAAGAAAAACATATCGGAGAGATTGCACTGGAGGTCAAGGGATGGACCGTCTATCATCCAACTTATTCAGACCGCAAGGTGGTAGATAATGTTTCTATCAATGTACGAAAAGGAGAAGTACTTGGAATCTCAGGTCTGATGGGAGCAGGAAGAACAGAGCTTGCAATGAGTATTTTTGGCAAGAGCTATGGAACCAATATCTCCGGACAGCTTTTTATTGATGGAAAAGAAGTACATCTTCATAATGTACAGGATGCCATTGATCACAAAATTGCATACGTGACGGAGGACAGAAAAGGAAATGGACTGATTCTATCCAATCCAATTAAAATCAATAACACATTGGCGAATCTGGATGGCGTAAGCAATCATAAGGTCATCGACCATGATAAAGAATATGGTGTGGCAGAAGATTACCGGAAAAAATTAAAGACAAAATGTCCTACGGTGGAACAGAATGTCGGAAATCTGAGTGGTGGAAATCAACAGAAGGTGTTACTTGCAAAATGGATGTTCGCGGAGCCGAATGTATTGATTCTTGATGAACCGACCCGTGGTATCGATGTAGGTGCAAAATATGAAATCTACTGTATCATCAATGATCTGGTTGCAGCAGGAAAATCCGTGATTATGATTTCCTCAGAGCTTCCCGAAGTGCTTGGAATGTCGGACCGTATCTATATCATGAATGAAGGAAAGATAGCGGGCGAGCTGGATTCACAGGAAGCAACGCAGGAGAAAATCATGTCATACATTTTAAAATCAGGTAAAGGAGAATAGACAATGGATAAAACAAATATGTCAGCATTTTTAAAAAAGTATACGATGGTCATTGCCCTTGTTCTTATCACGTTATTTTTCACATGGAGAACGGGCGGAAGTATGTTGCTTCCACAAAATGTTAATAACTTAATAGCACAGAATGCATATGTATTCGTGCTTGCAACCGGTATGCTGCTCTGTATCCTGACAGGTGGTAACATCGATCTGAGCGTAGGATCGGTAGTCTGCTTTGTCGGCGCAATTGGTGGTAATCTGATGGTAAACAAAGGCTGGAATCCGGCACTTTCTATGGTCATTATGCTTCTGGTAGGTATCATCATCGGAGTATGGCAGGGATTCTGGATTGCTTATGTCCGCATTCCTCCATTTATTACAACGCTGGCAGGTATGCTGGTATTTCGTGGACTGTCAAACGTTGTATTGAACGGACTTACAATTGCACCAATGCCTGCAAATTATCTGTCACTGTTCAACAGCTATATCGTGGATATTTTCCATGGAAATGGCCTTAACATTACTTGTATTCTGGCCGGGGTCATTGCAACCGTTATCTTTCTGGCAACTTCTTTTGCGGGAAGAGCCGCAAAAGCAAGAAAAGGCTATGCAATGAAATCAATGTCTTCATTTGCAATCCGCTGTGGAGTCATCAGTCTGGTTATTCTGGTATTTATGTGGAGACTGGCACAGTATAAAGGTATTCCAACCGTACTGATCTGGCTGGTACTGATTATCCTGGCTTATGCTTATATTACATCCAAGACAACAATTGGACGACACTTCTATGCAGTAGGTGGTAATGAAAAGGCAGCAGAACTCTCCGGTATCAATACGAACCGTGTATATTTCCTTGCTTACGCCAACATGGGAATGCTTGCAGCAGTTGCGGCAATGATCACCATTGCAAGACTGAATTCCGCAAACCCTACAGCCGGTACAAACTACGAGATGGATGCCATTGGTTCCTGCTTCATCGGTGGTGCTTCTGCATACGGCGGAACCGGTACTGTTCCTGGCGTTATTGTCGGTGCTACACTGATGGGTGTTATCAACCTTGGTATGTCTATCATGGGCGTAGATGCCAACTGGCAGAAGGTTGTAAAGGGTTGTGTACTTCTTGCAGCTGTAATCTTTGATGTAGTTTCTAAGAAACGTGCGAAATAAATAAAATGAAAAATTCATACTGCTGATATGAAACAGGAGGCTGATGCACCAGAATGATATGCTGACCTATATAGGACTTACATAATTTATTGTCTATATAGGAAAGTTGTCATCTGACAGGCAAGGCCTCTCTTTTATTGTACGAAAATGTAGAAAAACAGCTGACATTTTATTTGAAAGCAAAATAAAAAATATAGATATCAAAAAAGACAAAAAAGTGCCATTGATTAGCTAAGTTTTTGGTCGATGAAAATGCAGAGGATTGTTATAATGAATGCATGGTAGAAAAGAACAGGAGGGTTCGATATGGAGATTCAAAATGTGGCAGATGCCGGCTTTAGAAAGTATGGGAAAGTGCTGAAAGGGTATGACTGTACACGTCTGATTAAGGAGATGGAACACACACCGCTTCCGGAGGATGTGATCTATGTTCCCAGTGTGGAAGAGTTGGAGGCACTGGAAATTGCAGAAGAGTTTAAAAACAGAGCTTATGGTGGTCTTCCCATTCAGATTGGCTACTGCAATGGGAACAATCATGCACTGAATGCATTAGAGTATCATCGTTCTTCTGAAATCAATGTAGCGGTGACAGACCTGATTCTGCTTATCGGTGCACAGCAGGATATTTCCGAAGATTTTCAGTATGATACTGCAAAGGTAGAAGCATTCAAGGTCCCAGCAGGAACAGCCATTGAAGTGTATGCAACCACACTGCATTATGCGCCGTGCAATGCAGTGGAAAAAGGATTCCAATGCGTGGTGGTCCTTCCAAAGGATACCAATACAGATCTTACTTTTGAATTGAAAGGCGAGGATGATGACCCATTGCTGACAGCAAAGAACAAGTGGCTGCTTGCCCATCCGGACGCAAAGATTGATGGTGCTGTCAATGGTCTGGTAGGAGAGAACGTCACTTTATAAATATCATAAAAAAATAACATAAGTCAGAAAGATATCAAACCGAACAGAATACGTTCTTTGTTATAATGAGAACAGAAACGTAGTGTAAACAAATTGATTGTGTCAAGTTTTTTATGAGAATTTGACACGCAGCGTCAGTCCGTTTGCTGAAAGTAAATTTAAGACGGGCTGATGTCCAAAGATAGGAGGAAGATAAAAATGAGTAATATGCCAGAAGTAAAAATCGGAGTTGTTGCAGTCAGCAGAGATTGTTTTCCGGAGAGTTTGTCAGTATCCAGAAGAGAGGCACTGATGAAAGTCTGCAAGGAAAAATATGGAAACATTGACATTTACGAATGTCCTGTCTGTATCGTAGAGAGCGAAATCCATATGGTACAGGCTCTTGAAGATATCAAGAATGCGGGATGCAATGCGCTTGTTGTATATCTTGGAAATTTCGGACCGGAGATTGCAGAGACCCTGCTTGCAAAACATTTTGACGGACCGAAGATGTTCGTGGCAGCAGCAGAGGAATCCGGCAACAGTCTGATGGATGGAAGAGGAGATGCCTACTGTGGTATGCTCAATGCAAGCTACAACTTGAAGCTTCGCAATATCAAGGCTTATATCCCGGAGTACCCGGTAGGAGATGCTGAGGATTGTGCAGACATGATTGCTGAATTTGCACCAATTGCAAGAGCTGTCATTGCACTTTCTGATCTTAAGATCATCAGTTTTGGACCTAGACCACTGAATTTCCTTGCATGCAACGCACCAATCAAACAGCTTTATAACCTAGGCGTTGAGATTGAGGAAAATTCGGAATTGGATTTATTTGAAGCGTTCAACAACCATGCAGGAGATGAGAGAATTCCTTCTATTGTTGCAGAGATGGAAGCAGAGCTTGGAGCCGGCAATAAAAAACCAGAGATCCTTGCAAAATTAGCACAGTATGAACTTACATTAAAAGACTGGATTGAAGCACATAAAGGCTATAGAAAATATGTTGCCATTGCAGGAAAATGCTGGCCGGCATTCCAGACCCAGTTTGGATTTGTACCATGTTATGTAAACAGCCGTCTGACTGCACAGGGCATTCCGGTATCTTGTGAGGTTGATATTTATGGATGCTTAAGTGAATTTATCGGAACTGTAGTAAGCCAGGACACCGTTACCTTACTTGACATCAACAACTCTGTTCCAAAAGATATGTACAATGAAGATATCAAAGGAAAATATGATTACACACTTCAGGATACCTTTATGGGATTCCACTGTGGAAACACAGCATCCAGCAAGTTATCCTTCTGTGAGATGAAATATCAGAAAATCATGGCAAGAAGCCTTCCAATCGAAGTGACAAACGGAACATTAGAGGGAGACATCATGCCTGGAGATATCACATTCTTCCGTCTTCAGAGTACCGCAGATTGCAAGCTCAGAGCTTATGTAGCACAGGGCGAGGTTCTTCCGGTTGCAACAAAATCATTTGGTTCCATCGGAGTCTTTGCAATTCCGGAGATGGGAAGGTTCTACCGTCATGTATTGATTGAGAAAAACTACCCTCATCACGGTGCAGTTGCATTTGGACACTGGGGCAAAGCATTGTTTGAAGTGTTCAAGTACATCGGTGTAGATGTAGATGAGATTGGCTATAACCAGCCAAAAGGAATGTTATACCCTACAGAGAACCCATTCGCATAGGGAGGGAATCGATGATGTTATATATAGGTGTTGATTTAGGAACATCTGCCGTCAAACTGTTACTGATGGATGGCAGTGGTAAGATTGAAAATATTGTTTCCAGAGAATATTCCCTTAGTTTTCCCCATCCGGGATGGTCAGAACAAAGTCCACAGGACTGGTATACGAATGCGATAGAGGGAATCAAGGAGTTGACGGCGTCCTGCGAAAAATCACAGGTTGCAGGAATCAGCTTTGGCGGCCAGATGCATGGTCTTGTAGCATTGGATGAAAAGGATGAAGTGATTCGCCCGGCAATTCTCTGGAATGACGGAAGAACTGGAAAAGAGACAGATTATCTGAACAATGTTATAGGGAAAGAAAAGTTGTCTGAGTACACGGCAAATATTGCATTTGCAGGCTTTACAGCACCAAAGATTCTCTGGATGAAGGAAAATGAACCGGAAAATTTTGCACGGATTCAGAAAATCATGCTTCCAAAAGATTACCTTGCATATAAGCTGTCAGGTACGTTTTGCAGTGACTACTCTGATGCTTCCGGTATGCTCTTAATGGACGTGAAGAATAAATGCTGGTCCAAAGAGATGATGGACATCTGCGGTGTGCGCCAAGAGCAGCTGCCGAAGCTTTTTGAGAGTTATGAGGTGGTTGGCACGCTAAAAGCGGATGTAGCGGCAGAACTTGGACTTTCGGAACAGGTAAAGGTCATTGCTGGAGCCGGAGACAATGCGGCAGCTGCAGTTGGGACCGGAACAGTTGGCGATGGCATGTGTAATATTTCCCTCGGAACCTCCGGGACCATCTTTATTTCCAGCAAAGAGTTTGGAGTGGACAGCAACAATGCCCTTCATTCCTTTGCACATGCAGACGGAGCATATCATCTGATGGGCTGTATGCTCAGCGCGGCATCCTGCAACAAGTGGTGGATGGATGAAATTATAAAGACAAAAGATTATCCTGGGGAGCAGGCAGGTATTACAAAATTGGGGGAGAACAATGTCTACTATCTGCCATATCTGATGGGCGAGCGTTCGCCCCACAATGACCCGGATGCGAGGGCAGCCTTTATCGGTATGACAATGGATACCACAAGAGAAGATATGACCCAGGCCGTGTTAGAAGGGGTGGCGTTTGGATTGCGCGATTCTCTGGAGGTAGCCAGAAGTCTCGGAATTAAGATAGAGCGCACAAAGATCTGTGGCGGAGGAGCCAAGAGCCCACTTTGGAAAAAGATTATCGCAAATGTGATGAACTTAAAGGTGGATGTGATTGAGAGTGAAGAAGGTCCGGGATATGGCGGAGCTATCCTGGCGGCAGTTGGATGCGGCGAGTATACTTCCGTAGAAGAAGCTGCTGGCAAGCTTGTAAAGGTAGTAGATACGGTGGAGCCGGACGCAGAACTTGTGGCGAAGTATGAAGAAAGATATCAGAAGTTCAAGAAGATATATCCAACAGTGAAAGGATTGTTCCAGGAGCTGAAGTAGGTGGAAAGAGGTATAAGATACTCATCCTATCCATTTTGTGACGTACTTATGTACACTGGTTGATACAGTCAGAAGAAACTTTCAAGGAAGAAACATAAAAGGAATATAAAATAAATTTTATATTGTAATCGGTGAAAGCAGATGTTATACTCTTGGGAAAGAGGAAGCATCTGCTTTTCTTTTGCAGCATGAATTGCTGCATCATAATCACTACAGTCATTGTAGAGATTCCGGCGTATCGCCACAAGTATCACAGTAACTTATTTTAGAACAGAAAATGGACAGATTTGCGTTGGATTTTATAGGATAGTGTGCTACAATCCAAGTAGAACAGCTCAGCGCATTCTGACCCAAGAGGAGAAGCGTATGAGCAAAAAAAGAAGTAAGAGAAAAATCAAAGGAAGAGAACAGAAGAGCAGATATCAGGGGAGAGGGAAACTTGCCGTTGGTATGGCCACTTCCAGTGTATTAGAGAACAGAATGGCTGTGAATGATTTGACGAATCAGAGTACACTGGGGAGTGTGGGTCTGGAGCATGCACTAGAACAGAACAACGGAAAAGCGAGGTATGACGCATCTGGAAAGAAGATTCTCAGCTACAAGGAAGTGCTTGCTACCATTTTGAAATATAGTGTGTCGGAGTATGAGGCATTTCCGGTAGAAGAGATTATGAATTTTATCGATGTGGACAGTATTTCCAACGAGACACCCATTGCCCCAGATACAGACACCAGAATCCGTGGAGATAACCCAGAGCGGTCTTCAGTGAATGAAGCGAATCTATCTTTTGATGTGTGCTTTCGTGTAATTCGGCCGAGTGAGAAGAAAATCTATGTGCATGTGGATGTGGAATTGCAGGGGAATTACTACCCAGGATACCCGATAGAAAAGCGCGGGATTTATAATTTATCCAGAATGATTGATTCACAGCTTGATGTGATCAATGAAGCGACCAACTATAATAAGTTGGAAAAGGCGCACTGCATTTTCATCTGTGTGGGGAATGTTCCAAAGTATCTGTGGAATACGGTTTCGTATTATACATTTTCTAATACGAAGAATGTAGGAGAGGTTGAGACGAATCCAGCGGCTTATGATTTGATGGAACTTGCGATTATCCGGATTGGAGAAAAGATTTCGGAAGATGTGACGGATATCATTCATTTCCTGCACGGTGTGTTTTACGCAATAGACGAGGTCGCGGACTATATTGATTTTTCTCAGAACGAAGAATTCAGGAAGGAGCTTGAGAGTATGGGACTTACAGGCGAGCATTTGATAGAGTATGGGAGACATCAAGTTGAGGAAGAGACGCAAAAAGAAATAGAAAAAGCAACTAAAATGGCAGAGGTTGAGAAGGCGGCCAGGGTGAAAGCGGAAGAGGAGAAATCTAAAGTGGAGGAAGAGAAAGCCAAGGTGGAGAAGGAAAAAGCACAATTGGCAGAGAAGGTGAAAGAATTGGAAGCACTGTTGAAAGCTACCAAATGAATATTGAGTAAATGAACGACCGCACAATTATGCGGTCGTTTTTTCTACTTTCATTTGTTATTCATCCTTTGCAAATCCCATTGATATCAAATTTTCTTCTGTCTTTTTGAGTGAAAGGATGGATGCTCCGGTTCCCCCAATATCCATTAATCCGGATGAGGAAAGAGTAGCAACGTTACTCGCATTATCTAAATCTTTGCAAGTAAAGACTTCTTTTGCTACATTATTTTCGTTGGTATAAGTGTAGGTTATAAAATCATAATTTGCACATGTAGCAGCTGTTTCATCAGAAGCTTGTTGGAGCGATGCAAGGCCTGCTTCATCAAATCCTTCGGTAGAAAGAGTGTAGGTCTGTTTGATAGTATAAATGGTATCCTCGTTATAATATAAATGCATCTGATATGTTCCGCCATTATCATCGGTCATGGTAAAGGATTCGTTTTCAAGAAGCGTTACAGAATCCTTGACTTTTCCTAATTCAGCTTCAAGCTCGCTTGCTAAATCGGTAGAAGCAGAATCAGCAGTAGTACTGGATGATGAGTTATTACTGCCGGATGTATAGGATGGAGCAAGCACATATTGTCCAACTCCCCGCGCGATGAAGTATACAACAACAGCGATTGCAAGGGGGAGAAGTATATTTTTCTTCTTTTTCGGCTTATTTTCTCGAGTGTTTGGTGTATAAGACTGATTAGCAGCGTCCTGCTGGTTCGCTGTATTTCCATCCGGGACAGGCTGTTCTTGTCCACAAAAATTACAATATCTGGTATTGTCTGGCATTTCATTATTACAATAGTGACATTTCATAAAGTAAATCCTCCCTGTGTGTTCTTTTGGCAAAGGCCAAACATGAATATAGGTGTAGCAGTCAGAAAAGATTTCTGTATAACTACACTATTTTATTATAAAGAAAAACTACTGGAAAAATATGACAGAAAATTGCAAAATCATTACAGTTTTTGTATGGTGCGGAAATGTGGAATGTCCGGCATGATAAACTTGTCACAGTTATTGCGAGAGAAATGTAACGAGGAAGGGTGCAAAAAGTGGAAGAGAAAAGTCGGATGATCATCAAGGAAAGATATGAATTAATAGAAAAAATTCAGTCAGGTGGATTTGGGACAACATATCTTGGGATGGACCTGATGCTGAATATGCAAGTTGCCGTGAAAGAATATTCCGGAGAGGATGAAAAACGGAAGGCGCAGTTTCTAAAGGAGGCCAGAAGTCTTGCAAAGTTCTCAGGAGAGCCGGGAATTGTAAATGTGAGAGATTTTCTGGAAGAAAACGGACATGCCTATATGGTGATGGAATTTTTAGATGGAATGGATTTGAAAACATATATAGAAGAGAATGGAGCATTGTCGTTTGAACGCACAATGAAGCTGATGCTTCCTGTCATGAAGACGGTAGAGAAGCTTCATGCGGCGGGAATTATCCACCGGGATATCAGTCCGGAAAATATCAGGATGCTTTCTAAAGGAACAATGAAGCTTTTGGACTTTGGCTCTGCGATGGACGTGGAGGTGGACAATGGGAAAACCATGACCGTGATGGTAAAACCTGGTTATGCGCCGAGAGAGCAGTATCTGAGTAAGAGTCAGCAGGGAGATTGGACGGATATTTATGCCCTTTGCGCAACCATGTACAAATGTATCACCGGGGAGACGCCGATGGACAGCTTACAGCGTTCGTTCCAGGACGAGCTCCCCCTGCCGTCCAGTCTGGGGTGTGAGATTAGTGCACAGCAGGAAGCCGTACTTATGAGAGGAATGGCGGTTGATCCCAAGGAGCGGATTCAAACAGTGAAGGAACTGATGGAAGCGCTTGGCGGAAGCGGCAAGGCTGAACCAGAGATGCAATCGTTTCAGAGTTATATATCTGAGCCAAAGCTGCAAACAGCACAGAGTTATCCGACTGAGGCCAATCAGCAACCGATTCAGAGTCATCCAGTTGAGATGAAGCAGCAATCAGCTCAGAGCTATCCGGCAGAATCTGCGTTGATAGAAAATGAAGGCGGGAGAAAACAGTCTGGAAAGCCAAGCACAGACGATAACGTATCGCAAGAGAGTGCAGCACCTGATCTTGAGAAAAAGAGAAGAAAGCGCAAAGAAGAAAAGCCAGCCAGGACAGAGCAGAACAACAAAAAGAGAAAGAAGCAGAGTAAAACAGGAATTGCGAAGAAAATCTTGATTGTATTTGCAGTGCTGGTGATTGGTATTGTGGCAGTCTCAATATATGGGTCAGATCCATACAGAGAGACAGGCAGTCATATTGCCAAAATCGAGGATAAAACAGTTTCAAGCGGAATGATCAAGAAAACTGCGAAAGATAAAAAAGCAACATACCTTTCGCTCTGGAACTGTGAGGTTTCAGATGAAAGATTAGCACAAATTGCAAAGATGAAATACATCAATGAAATAGAGATATGCATGGTGAGTTTGGCATAATTGCTGGTCAGGGATTCTACCGTGATATGGAGAGCAGCAATGGAACCTGGGTAAATGGACAGCTTTGCACATAGGTTGCCATGTTAAAAGACGGTGATATTCTTTCAATCATCTCAAAAAGAGATATGGGAGGAATCCCAGACTATAAGCTGGTCTATACAAAGGTGAAAAATCCGGAGCTTCGCTGGGAGAAGATTGCACTAGGAAAAGAGATTCAGAAAATTGCCGTTGGAAGAGGAAAAGGTGATTTTCTCGTGGAAGATGATTATATTTCCGAGCACCATGCTTCTTTTTTTCAGGGGAAAGATGGATGGAGCATTCTTGATTTTGGCAGCACCAATGGAGTCATTGTCAACAATGAGCGGATACAAGGCGGCGTGCTGCTTCGACCCATGGATGTGATTCGCATGGGGAATACGTGGTTTTTCTTTCAAGGGAAGAATTTGTGGATTGGAAGAATACGGCAGGAGTCAAGACTAGATGCATTCAGAAGCGACGAGTTAAGACCGGATGAGCAAAGAACAGATGCGCTAGGATATGGCGGGATAGAACAAGATGATATCGGGATGAATGCAGCAACTGGTTATGACCCAGACCATCTTATTATAGATATTGAGGAGCGGAATGTCTGGTCCAGATTTAAGAAAAAAACGCTGCTAAAAGATATTCATCTCACAGTAGAACCGGGAGATTTTGTATTGATTCTTGGTGGTTCCGGAGCCGGAAAGACGACCTTTATGAATGCGGTCATGGGATATGAGAAGGCAGAGGGGACTATTAAGTACGGTGATTTGGACATTTACGAGGAGTACGAGGAAATCAAGTACAACATCGGATTTGTTCCACAGCAGGATACCATGCGGATGAATGACACGGTCTATAACGTTCTCTATGGTGCGGCACAGATGAAGGTGCGGGACACAGAAATCTGTGAAGAGAGGTGTGACTGGGCGATTTCTCTTCTGGGATTGGAGCGAGAGCAGAGTACATTGGTCGGAAAGCTTAGTGGAGGACAGAAAAAACGTCTGAGTATCGCAATGGAACTGGTGGGAAATCCGGCACTCTTTTTCCTGGATGAGCCGGATTCCGGTCTGGACGGAATCATGGCGAGAGAACTCCTTCAGAACTTAAAAGAGATTGCCGATATGGGAAAAATGGTCATGATGATTACCCACGGACCAGACCGAGGGGTAGACCTTTTCACCAAGGTATTAGTATTAGCAACAGGAAGAGGCATAAGCAAATCGGGACATTCGCATGCTGCATCATTCTGGTTTAGAAATTTCAATATAAAACAGGAAATAGGAAGGACTGGAGAATAAAAATGGAAAGAACAGCAGTTTCAAGATGGAAACAGACAAAAATCAATATTGGAATCTGCTTCCGGGGATTTATCAATGAAAAAGGATGGAAAATATTTATCAGTGTGGCACTTATTTCCATTCTGATTTGTATGGTGACAGGAGAAGAGACGTTTGTCTCCTATAATGCCACAAGAAGTGGTGCCTTTGCGCTGATTTGCGCCTGCATCTGGATTGGGATTTTTAATTCCATCCGTACCATTTGCAGAGAGCGGGAGATTATCAAAAGGGAGCATCGGACAGGAATGCATATTTCTTCTTATGTGATGGCGCACTGGATTTATGAGGCGGTTCTTTGCCTTGCAGAAGCAGTACTGGTGACTGCGATTGTCCGTGTGGCAAATATGGGACATTTTATAGAGAGCGGCGTGCTTTTCTTTCCGCTTTTGGAGCTGTATATCACATTTTTTTTGACCATTTTTAGTTCGGATGCGCTAGGACTTCTCATTTCATCTATTGTGAAAAATGAAAACACCGCGATGACCGTGATGCCATTTGCCCTGATTATCCAGCTTGTGATGTCCGGGATGATCTTTGAACTTACGGGATTGCCGGAACTCATCTCCGCAGTGACCATCAGCAGATGGGGACTTGCAGCAATCTGTACCAGTGCGAATGTCAATCGAATGTCATACCAGAGCATGGCAGACTGCGATCCAACTGGTGGGAATCTTCTGTGGCTGTGGCTGGTTCTTCTTGGATTCGCTGTTCTTTATGGAGCGTTATCCATCATTGCGCTGGAGTTTGTGGACAACAGCAGCAGATAGAGCAAGTGCACATGAGCGAACAGTAACATAAAGGAGAGGGCTATGAAATTACAATATGCGGCCATTACCCATCCGGGAAATGTGCGGGAAAAGAATGAAGACAATTTCTATATAAATGGAATCTGGAGACAGGATGTTTTAAAGCCTGCTTTTTTTGCAAAAGGAGAGAGCGATGGTGCACATCTTCTGGCGGCAGTCTGTGATGGGATGGGTGGTCATGCCATGGGGGAGATTGCGTCACTTTACGCAACGGAGATTTTGGACACCTATGCACAGGAAACGGAGGGCGTCTTTTTTGCGTCACCGCAGGAATTCATTACCGAAGCAAATGATAAAATCTGCAAATTGATGGAACAGGAAAAGAAGCGGATCGGAACAACATTTGCAGCAGTAGAGTTTCAAAATGATATGGTCACTGCAGTGAATCTGGGGGATAGCAGGATTTACCGGATGCGCCAGGGAGAATTCCTACAGCTTTCAAAAGATCATACAACGGTTGCAAGGCTTCTGGAGGACGGTCTTTTGAGTGAGGAGGAGGCAAAGACCTATCCTCTTCGCCATCAGGTGACACAGCATTTGGGGATTCCATCGGGAGATATGGTTCTGGAACCGGCAGTTACCGGAGTGATGCCGATTGTAAATGGAGACACGTATCTTCTGTGCAGTGATGGGTTGACTGATATGCTGACAGAGAAAGTGATTGCAGCAGAACTGGAACAAGCCCGGGAGGTAGATAGTATTGTACAAAGGTTGGTGCAGGCTGCTGTAGATGCAGGGGGAAGAGACAATATCACGGCAGTCATCGTCCGGGCGAAGGGAGCTGGCAGTCTGGGAGAGAAGATAAAGGAGAGATTTTCATGGAATATAGGATAGGAACAGAAGTATTTGGCGGATGGAAGATTGTCAAGGTTCTGGGAGAAGGAGCCAGTGGAAGGGTATACGAACTTCAAAAAGATGATTTTCATATCACAACAAAATCAGCGCTAAAGGTTATTCGGGTTCCGCACTCACGTTCAGACATTGACAATGTGATGAGTGAGGGAATGGACGAGCAGTCGGTGACCACTTATTTTCAAGGGTTTGTAGATGAAATCGTCAAAGAAATTGCGATTATGTCGGAACTAAAGAGCCATCCGAATATTGTGCGCTACGAAGATCACACGGTAAAACGCCATGAAAATAGTATCGGGTGGGATATCCTCATTCGGATGGAGCTGCTCACACCAATCGTGGAGTATCAGAAGTATCAGACAATGAATGAGGAGAGAGTATTGCAGATGGCAAAAGAGCTGACTGCGGTGCTTGCATACTGTCATTCCAAGAAACTGATTCACCGGGATGTGAAGCCGCAAAATGTCTTTGTAGATTCTCTTGGAAAATTTAAGCTGGGAGATTTTGGCGTTGCGAGAACTGTTGAGAAGACGACAGGGGGATTATCGAAAAAAGGTACAGAAAGCTTTATGGCTCCGGAGGTCTATCTCGGGAAGCCTTATGGGGCAAATGTAGACTTGTACTCCCTGGGTCTGATGCTCTATCAGTATCTGAATCATAATCGTATGCCGTTTTTTCCACTGGATCGTGCCATCGCATTTTCAGATCGGGAGATGGCAATCAGCAAAAGAATGCGTGGAGAGGAAATCCCGGAACCGACAGATGCAAGTGAAGCATTTGCAAAAGTGATATTAAAAGCCTGTGCATTTTTACAGAAGGATCGTTATCAATCGGCACAGGAGATGCTCGTTGATTTGGAGAAAGTATCGCTTGGGGCAGGTGGATATACAGACTCTGGATTTTATTCTGCATATGAAAGTGGTATGGGTCACGGTTATGAAGGCGAGGAAGAAACGATTGGCACGGCTGGAAGTTATGTCGATGAAGAAGAAACCGTTGGCATGGATAGCGGCTATGTAGATGAAGAAGAAACTGTTGGCATGGATGGTGGCTATGCGAATGAAGAAGAAACTGTTGGCATGGATGGTGGCTATGCGAATGAAGAAGAAACCGTTGGCATGAAGGGAGGCAGCACGGGTCAGAAGAGACAGACAAAGCAGGACAAAAGCAGCACACAGAAAAATAAATGGAACAATCAGAACAATCAGAACAATCGCTCGAATCAAAAACAGACTGGAGAAGATAAAAAGTCAGAAGGTTCTGTCACAATTAGCATGATTGAGTCGGTAAAAGGATGTGAAAAGCGTCTTCGTATCGACGGGAAAGAAATTGATCTGATGATTCCAGCGGGGATTGAAGATGGAATGAAGCTGAAAATTCAGCTGAACGACAAAGCAGGAGCAATGCCAAAGGAAAAGCTGATTGAAATCCATGTAAAGAATGAAGGCATTTTTTCACGATTGGGACTTGACCTGTATTCTTCTTTTGCGATTTCACAGGAACTGGCAGATGCCGGTGGAACCATCACAGTACCTACAGCATATGGCCCTTGCAGCAGTAAAGTAAATCCGGGGTCCAAGACAGGAACTAGAATTCGCTTTCAAGGAAAGGGTGTTCCATCTCTGAAAAATAAAAATCAGTATGGCGATCATTATGTGACACTTACGGTTATTCCATCTCAGGGAAAGAAGCAGACCCAGAAAGCAACGAAAGTAAATTCCGGGAAGAAAACGAAAAAGTCGGGACTGACAGGAGCATTTATCTGGTATACCCTATTTGCATTTTGTTTTCTGCTGTTTATTCCGGAGAATGTTGGATGGATAACACGCGAAGCACCTTACTATAATTCGGATTACATGATTCCAAAAGCAATGATGGAACTGGCAATGTCTATCACATTTCTAGTGGGCTGGGGTATGTTTATTGCTTTTAGAAAAGGAAAGTATAAAAAAATAACAGGCATGTCGGTGATAGCAAGTTGCATCATAGTGGTAGTACTTACAATTTGCGAGGAACTGTTTCGTATGAAATGTCAAGTGGGATTGCCTCAAGATATGTTCGGCTATATATGTGCAGGACTTCTATTACTGATTTTCCTATATATCATTCGAGCGATTGTCAGAAATTTGAGAAGTGAAGAGAGGTAAGAGCGTGAACGATTATCAGGAGTTTTTTTACAAAGAAGAAGGAGATGGCTATATTTCCTATGTATTTGAAGAGGATTCTTATTTTTCTACCATAGGATTTAAAGTCATGGAATCGCAGAAAAAGAGTGGATATCTTGCCTGTGTTCAGACGCTGGTGAATGGAAAAATCAAGCTGACTTATCCGACAAAAGGGTATCGCCGTCTGGACCGGGTACTGCAGTCTTTGAACCGAGAAATGTTTCTAAAGATTGTGACAGACCTGGTGGCGAAGGTGGAAGAGATTCAAGAAAATAGTTTTCTGAAGTGCTGCAATCTGGATTTGTCTTTGAAGCGCATTTTCATCGACTGGAAAACCTTTGAAGTCTATGTCGCATACCTTCCAATCACAGACAGTCTTGTGAGGTTAGATGAAGTTGAATTTGAGACTTCTCTCAGAAAAAACTTTATTCTCTGGTCAGAGCAGATTCTTCCAGAGGAGAGAGATAGTCTGGAGAACTTTAGAAGGCAGGTGCAAAATTTCCAAAAGAGTCTCGGAGAGTTCAACGGAATATCAGGTACAGAAAGAGAAGCATCTTTTGACCGAGGGAAAACCACAGAGTACTATCTGCGTCTTAGCCCGGTTGGCATGGTCGGCACCCAGTATTTTGAGATACATCGCGAACCATTTATCATCGGCAGAAGCAGGCAGCGCGCGGATGGTCAGGTAGAGAGCAGACAGGTTGGCAATACCCACTGCAGAATTCTCTGTGAAGGCGGCAAATATTATGCCATGGATTTGAACAGCCGAAATGGAACTTATCTGAATGGAATCAAAATTCCACCATTGCAGGCATGTGTTCTGAGCAACGGAGATACGCTGCTTTTGGCAGA
Organism: Hespellia sp.; assembly: GCA_028689735.1. GTDB lineage: Bacteria > Bacillota > Clostridia > Lachnospirales > Lachnospiraceae > Hespellia. The sequence continues at coordinate 126,040 of JAQVCP010000002.1, forward strand.
TACAGGATTTCGAGTAGAGATGCGAAAGGTGTGAGGAAAATGGAAAGACCAGTTATCATTCTGGCAGATACAGACAATACATATTTGAAAGCACTGGAATGGAAATTTATTGAAACATATGGAAATCAGATTGAACTGCTGGTTATCACAGAGCCGTCATATTTTGCAAAATTTTTCTCTGTGGAGCGGCAGGCGGATACATTGGTTGTCGGAGAAGGCTTATATGACGATACCATAAAAAGGCATAGAATCCAGCGAATCATTCGGTTGACGGATGAAGAATGTACGGACAGTTCGGGGATGGCAACGTCCCAGGAGCGAATCACTACGCTCTATAAATATGTCAGTATCAAGACAATTATGAATGAAGCGACGTATCATCTGAAGAATACAGAAGAAAAAAGTGTAGAGAAAAAAGTGAGAGTGACATGCGTGTGTTCCGCAATCGGAGGTTCAGGAAAAACGACCATTGCACTGGCAGTTGCAAAAAATCTCACGAGGCATCACAGACGCGTTCTTTATCTGAATTTGGAAATGGTACAGAGCTTTTCCTATTTTCTAAAGACTGCTGCAAGCCTTCCCAAAGAAGCATGCCAGATACTCCGGCAAAAAAGTGCAGACTATTACCGGAATCTAAAACCGTATATCCGAACGGAAGAATTTTCGTATCTGCCGCCCCTTCCCGGAAGTATGGATGCACTTCAGATTCCAATTGCATCTATTCTGACCTGGATTGCACAGGCAAAAGAATCTGGGGACTATGATGAGATTGTGATAGACGCAGATATCATCTGGGGAGACGCATTTGCAAGAATCCTCTCAATGAGCGATCTGGTACTGACCATCATCAGACAGGATGCGCTTTCGGTGAAAAAGACCATGTTTCTGCTGAATGATATTGACTGTGGTAAAGAAGAAAAATTCGTCTTTTTCTGCAATTTCTTTGATTCAGAACAAGGACTTTCTTTGGAAAATGCTATAGGAAAATGGCATGTTGCAGAATATTTGCCAATATTGGAGCAGAATCCGACTTTGGAAGAGATGAGTAAGGCAGATGCCATTGAAAATCTGACTTACTTCATGTTGTAGGAGTATAAGATAAGAAAGGAAGCATGAGGAAAATGAAAGAGAACGTTGTCGTGACAGTTCATGTCTGTGGGCGTGAAATCTCAGAAGAGCTGGAAATTCCATTGGATATTTCCGCAAATGAATTGATTATTGCACTGGGGCAGATGTATGGACTTGCGGTAGATCGAAATAAGCTCTTCGGGTATTATCTGAAAGTCGATGAGCCAAAGGCACTTCTTAGAGGCGAAAAGCTGTTGGGAGAATATGGCATCAGAAATGGGTCACAGATATGGACGTGGAATTACTAAAAGGGGGCAGACGATGCAGGGACAATACAGACTGATTTTAATTTCAGATAAAGTGTACCGGGAGGTGGCGCTGACAGAAACAACACAAAAGCTGGTCATCGGGACAGGACAGGATGCGGATGTACGTTTTCGGAGAGAAGACTTTTTTGCACCTTTTTCTTTTCGCATTCTAAAAAATGGAGACCAATGGGAACTGGAATGTGAGGAAGAGCTTTATATAGCGGTAAATGATCTTCGGAAACTCATGGTTTTGACCTTAACCTTAAACGCTCCCTTTGTCTTAAAATACCGCAGTTCGGAAATGGAGCTTTTGACCGTGCATTTTCGTCTGGACTTTGATTCGGAAAATGGTACATATGACAGTGTGATTGATCTTTCTCACTATCCATCGCTCAGAGTGGGAAGCACGGCGGCCTGCCAGATTCAGCTGAGGAGCCCGCTGACACAAAGGGATTGCTTTTCCATCACCAGAGCGCAGAATGGATATGTGCTGTCAGTAGAATCCAGCGATGTGGGAACTTTTTACAACGGAAATCTTCTAGGGAGTGCAATTGCGCTTCGTCCGATGGACTTCATTTCCGTGGGACCATATCGGTTCTGTTATTTTAAAGAGAAGTTATATCTGGATCAGAGGGCGAATCTTGCAATACAGAACATTGCATGTGAAGCTGTGAAAGAGAGCTTAAGCCACCATGAGTATCCAAGATTTCAGAGGAGCAGTCGAGTTTGGGCGAAGCTTCCTGACGAGAAAATCAAGATATTGGACCCGCCTTCTGTGCCAACAAAGCCAAAAAGCAATATCGTTACGCAGCTTTTCCCGGCACTGGCAATGCTTGTGATTATCGTGCTGCTTCGCGGAGTGATGAACTCTTCCGGCATGTCATTTGTGCTGTTTTCCGCGTGTTCTATGGTGGTGGGAGTTGTGACCACAGTAATGAACATTCGGAATGAAAAGAAGAATTACAAGGAAAGTGTCAAAAAGCGAGAGGAAAGTTATCAGAGATACATTGAAGAAAAGAAGAAAAGCATTGCAAAAAAACATGCAGAAGAAGTAAGGATTCTGGAAGACAGACATTACAGCGCAGCAAGAGAGATTCAGCAGATTATGGAATTTCGTCCGGAACTATTTGACCGGAAACCGGAGGATGAAGATTTTCTGGAGGTGCGATTGGGAACAGGGAAGCGCGCCTCCAGTCAGAAGATAGAATATCGTCAGCAGGAGCGTGTGGAGGCATCGGATGAACTGATGAAGATTCCGGGAGAAATGGAAAAAGAGTTTGAGATGATTCATCAGGCTCCGGTGGTTCTGGGGTTGAAAGACATCAGTGTCGCCGGAGTCGCAGGCAGCAGGGAAGCGCTCTGCCATATGTTGAAACGGATGGTTCTGGATCTGGTAACCAGACAGTACTATGGGGAAATGAATCTGTGTGTCTGCATGGAAGAGCAGGATCAGAAGGATTTTGAGTGGTTATGTATGCTGCCGCATCTTCAAAATGAAGCTCTGAATCGTCGAAACATCATTTGCGATGAGGAAAGCAGAGCTGTCCTGTTAGAGGAGTTGTACAAACGTCTTCTTGCGGGAAAAGAAGCGAAGGGATTGCCGCATTTGGTTGTGTTGATGTATCGTGATGTGAGAATCCGCACACACCCATTGTTCGAATTTTTGAAAAATGCAAAGGAAAAAGGAGTTACGTTCCTCTTTTTTGAAGAGTATGAGGAATATCTTCCTACGGAATGTGAATACGTGGTCCGAATGGATGATGTGACGAGAGGAACAAAAGTTTTTTGTGGGGACGGAACGAAAGTGGAGCCATTTGAAAGTCCGCTTCTTTCCAATCAGGAGCTGAGTGCAGTTTCCAAAAAACTTGCCCCGGTCTATTGTGAAAAAATCAGTCTGGAGAGCAGCCTTACCCAGAATATTTCCCTCTTTGAATTGCTTCATATTTATGAACCACAGGATGTGGATTTGGAAAGATGCTGGGAGGAGGCAGAGGTCTACCGAAGTATGGCAGCACCGCTGGGTGTGAAATCAAAAAATCAGATGGTATATCTGGACCTCCACGAACGGGCGCAGGGACCGCACGGTCTGGTAGCTGGAACGACCGGTTCCGGAAAATCAGAACTTCTGCAGTCGTATATCATTTCTATGGCACTGCGGTTTCACCCTTATGATGTGGGATTTGTACTTATCGACTTCAAAGGTGGCGGTATGGCCAATCAGTTTCAGAAGCTGCCGCATCTCATTGGAACTATCACCAATATGGACGGACGGGAGACAGAGAGATCTCTTCTTTCTATCCGTGCGGAACTGAAAAAAAGACAGGCACTTTTTGCACAATACGAAGTAAATCATATCGACGCCTATATAAAACTATACAAACAGCACAAAGCAAAAGAGCCGCTTCCACATCTGATTTTGATTGTGGATGAGTTCGCAGAGCTTAAGATGGAACAGCCGGAATTCATGAAGGAACTGATCAGTACGGCGCGTATTGGACGAAGTCTGGGTGTGCATCTCATTCTTGCAACCCAGAAGCCGAGTGGTGTGGTTGACCCGCAAATCTGGTCCAACTCCCGATTCCGTCTCTGTCTGAAGGTACAGACCAGAGAGGATAGTAATGAAGTGCTGAAATCTCCACTGGCAGCAGATATTGCCGAGCCGGGACGTGCCTACTTGCAGGTGGGAAATAACGAGATGTTTGAACTCTTTCAGTCTGCTTACAGCGGTGGACCGGCAAGCATGGAAGGCAGCACACAGAAAAAGAGCTTTCGCATTTCAAAGGTTGCATTTTCCGGGAAACGAATTCCTGCATACGAGCGGAAAGTCACAGAAAGCGGAAATCAGTCTATCAGTCAGCTTGGCAGTGTGGTTTCCTATGTATCAGAATACTGCAGCCTGCAGGGGATAGAACGACTTCCATTTATCTGTATGCCGCCGCTCCCTGAGATAATCGCAGCACCAATGGGAGAGCGCGCTGCATCGATTTTGGGAGGTCTCACTGCATATGTGGGAATTCTGGATGAGCCGCAAAGGCAGAAGCAGGATACACTTGCACTGAACGTGACTGTGGCGAACACGATACTCATCGGTTCTGCGCAGAATGGAAAAACCAATTTCCTTCAGACCGCAGCGACCAGTCTGGCAGCCAGATATACACCGGAGGAAGTGAATCTGTATCTACTTGATTTTGGTTCCATGATTTTTAGAAATTATGAAGCACTTCCACAGGTTGGCGGTGTGGTCTGTGCACAGGAAGAAGAAAAATGCAGGAATCTATTTAAGATGTTGTCTCAGGAAATTCAGGATAGAAAAGAAATGCTGATTGCAGCCGGAGTCAGTTCCTTTTCGTCTTATCTGGAATCTGGTGGAAATAAAGTACCGCAGATTGTAGTTTTGATTGATAACCTGACGGCATTTCGGGAGCTGTACTTGATGGAGAGTGATTTTCTGCTCCCAATCTGCCGAGAAGGAATTGCCGTGGGAATTACGTTTGTAATCGCCAATGCACAGACCAGTGGAATCGGCTACAAGTACCTTGCAAATTTTGAGCAGCGGATGGCTTTGACCTGTAATGATACGACAGAATACAATGCCCTGTTTGATCATTGCCGGATACAGCCGTATCACATTCCGGGAAGATGCCTGATTGAGCAGGAGAAAAATATCTATGAAATGCAGATTTATCTTGCATTTGACGGAGAAAAAGAAATTGACCGTGTGGGGCAGATTTTAGACTTTGTAGAGCAAAAGAAAGACGGTTGGAGTGGAAAGAGGGCGAAAAAGATTCCGATGGTTCCGGATCAGGTGACAGAGGCTGTGCTCAGAGAAGAGTTTGGATGTGGTATGACAGAAACTGCACCAGAGCACTTCCCGATTGGCGTTGATTTTGACCGGGTAGAAGCGGTGGAGATTGACTGGAAAAAACAGGGAGTTCTGGCAATTTGCGGTCAGGAAGAGGACGAGAGAATTGGATTTGTGCGATACCTTTTAGCAAAGCTGGAAAAGGCGGGTGCACAGATTTATATTCTAGATGATTACACCAGAGCATTTTCAGACGATGCAAGGCACCAGAAAATCAACTTATATAGTCAGGAACTGGAAGACATCGATGAGATACTGATGGAGATGGAATCGCAGCTGGAGGAACGGATGAAGAGGATGCTAAGGGAAGGAAAAGAGGCAGTTTTGTCATTTACGCCAATGATACTTCTGATTCAGAACCGGGAGGCGGCAGCGTATATCAGCAAAAAGCCAGAATCCCTCAGGCGCTATAAAGACATACTTGGAAAATATCAGGGACTGATGTGCTGCATTCTTTTTACAAATCTGGAAAATGGCACAATTTCATTTAACGCTCCGGAAGTGCTGAAGATGATGAGAGACAACCGGGCATTCCTTGCATTTGAAGATTTGGAAAATGTAAAGGTATTCGAGACGACAACTTCGCTGCAGCGAAAGTATAGTGCGCCAAGAGAGTCGCAGGAAGCATTTTATCTGTCAGGAAATACCCTGAAAAAGATAAAAACGGCGATTTTGGAATAAAAAGAAAATACCGTGTTCTTGGAAATGACGGAATTGGAAAGGAGGTGAAAATATGAGCGTAAATAAAGTGGATTATGAATTATTATCCCAGGCACAGTCTGTATATGCAAATCAGGCATCCGCATTAGATGAGATTATTAACACTCTCACGAATATGAACAATGAGCTCCAGGGCGGATGGACAAACTTGACAGCGGAAGCATTTATCCAGAGATTTGAGTCTGATCACAAAGTAGCACTTCAAAATGCAAGAGATTCGATTCAGGAAATCTCAACGTATATTGCACAGTATTCAGCAAATTGTCAGGATGAAGATCAGCAGGGAGCAAGTGCAGTATCAGGCTGATAAAATCTAGCAAAGTTCACATAACAGCACAGGCGGTTCTGTCTTAGCCTCTTAGCAATCCTATACTCTAAGGGCGAATCTTTCGATGGGAGATGCAGACAGATGCGATGGGCAGAGCCGAATGTGAGGTTGTGCAAAGGAAAAGGATGTGAGGATATGACAGAAGCAGATTTTGATACACAGATACAGGGAAAATATCAGGCAATTTCCGGTTTGCAAGGGAATATTGCTGAATTGGAAAATGAGATTAGTGAACTAATTACGGTAAAAGGTGAGGTTCGTTCACTTCAGAATAAATTAAAGGATACAGCAAGTGGCATCGAATCCAAGATGCGCTCGATGGGTACGCTCGGAGGCATTGTACACTCGATTATAAATGGCAGTTTCTTTGGGAAAATCGCAGACCTGGCAAAGGGAAGTGAGTTTAGAAATGCAGAGCAGAACTTAAGTGAAGCTCAGGAAGTGGTTCAGAGAAAAATACAGGAGCTTCGGGATCAAATCGAACAAAAGAAGACCGCAATTTATAGCTGCCAGAATCAAATCGGAACATTGGAGAATGGAAAGACACAGTTTCTTCAGGAAAAAGCAGCACAGGAGGCAGAGGCAGCTGCTCAAGCACAAGCACAGGCAGAGGCAGCGGCGGCTGTGGAAGGTTAGCGGAAGTTTTATCATCCGTAACAGGATAGTAGAAGTTGCTGGATATTTATAATCTGTGACAGGTAGGATGATAGGTGTCCGCTTTTAGAAAGAAAAGAAGGTGAAAATATGGATGTGGTAGTAGAGGATGAATATATCCAGGAGATGCAGCAGGAATTTGATGAAGAATATGAGCGTCTTTCTCAAGTGGTCAAAGAATACATTTCCATCTTGAAAGAAATCACAGCAAGCGGGATTACGCATGGAAAGACGGCGAATGCCCTAAAGGAGTTTACAAGTCTTGCAGAGGAGTTACGACAGGTTGGCCGGCATCGCAGTGCAGCAAAGAGGTATTGTCAGAATTTTCTGGATAAAATTGATGATGCGGATGGAGATTTGTATTAGATAATATGAAGTGACCTCACAGTTGTAGATTCGTGGATTTACCTGTAAACTATTAATAGTTGAAGATTAATGGTAACAGGGATTACCGCATACAAAAGGAGGCCACATATGAACAGTATAATCT
>JAQVCP010000024.1 GCA_028689735.1 Hespellia sp.
TCGGTCCGGAACCAGAAAAAGAATTAAAAAGAAGAGCTTTCTATCTCCAGTATATCAGACCTGTTGTCATTATGAAACTGTTACTTTATCCTTTGAGATTTTTGGCAGAATCGCCATAAATTTCAGATTTTTTTACAACTGAGAATGTTGTAAGATTTTACGTCATAGCACGGTTGATACAGCGATATAGATTTTATATCGCTGTATCTTTATTACATTTTCTCCAGATTTCCTTCGCATCACTTGTTGGATTCTCCTTGATGAGCCTGCATACCAGCCCCACAAATTCTTCTGGTTCTTCCAGATGTTCCGCAATCGTCTTCTCATCCAGATCCTTTGTCACTTTTGTCATAATCTGTTTAATCACTCTTATGATTTCGCCCTCTTCACGGCCTTCTGCACGTCCCTCTTCACGCTCATAAACCTTTTCTTCCCATGCCTGCATATATTTCACCCCTGCTTCTTCACTGGATTTAACCTTTTTTACACACTCATGGATTTTCTTAATTAACTCACTGTTGGATTCTTCTGCTGTTTCATCGTCTGTGTTCTCAACATATTTCAGAAAATGTATCAGCTCCTCACTGACCTCGTCCGCATTTTTTCCTTTCGTGTTCAGAAAAATGCGAGTCGCACCATCTGCAAGACACAGCTCTGGCTCTTCTTTACATCTCGCTTGAAACGTATACTGATATTTTTCATATCCGAAGAGATCAAACGGTGTAATCATGATGATATATGAATCGTTTAAAAGATTATAACTAATGGAACCAGGTGGAAGCAGACTGGAATCAATCAGGGACTGATAAAAGCGGGAGCGTTTTTGCAGATCTGATTTCCTGCTCTTTTGCATTTCTGTATTGTAGACATTTTCCTCCGCATCCATAGCGAACACATCCAGCCGGACTGATTTTAAATACGGCAGTGTCTGTAATTGTTTTTCCACCTCATTTTCCGGCAGTAGATCCACCGCATTCCTCATAATAATCGATAGGACAGCCTGATGTGCTTCCGGGTTTTCCATCGTCTCATCAAATAAAAAACGATCCGTTAATTTTAAATCCTTAAGTAGTGCAATCGGTTTGTTTTGTTCTTCCATTCTATCTCCTTTTCTGTAGTAATCGGTCCGGAACCAGAAAAAGAATTAAAAAGAAGAGCTTTCTATCTCCAGTATATCAGACCTGTTGTCATTATGAAACTGTTACTTTATCCTTTGAGATTTTTGGCAGAATCGCCATAAATTTCAGAATTTCTTTTACAACTGAGAATGTTGTAAGTTTTTGTATCATAGCATGGTTTATTGGATATTGCAAGTCTAAATGTTTATCTGTTTTAGCTAATTTTCTTTCTGCTTCCGAAACTAACATCCCCCCCTTGCTTAATGTTCTGTACACTTAAGACAGGGGGGGGGTAACGGACAATTACTTGATGCTCTTCCTTCTGACACCCACCGCTGAGACTAGTTTGTTACTCACCACCTATAGAGGTGGGAGTCATTCTTCCACTGAGATATAATGCTTAATCAATGCCTGAGTCCCAAGGTCTCCCAACCCTTTCTGCTCCAGCATCTTATAATTCTCCAGTGCCTGCTCCAGCACTTCCAGCTTCAATCTGCTCTTCAGGCTTTCTTCATCTGCCAGCTTCATGTCTTTCACAAAATGTTTCAGGATAAATCCCGGTGCATAATCACCTGCCAGAATCTTGGGACCGAAGGTGCTAAGCTGCGTGCTGCCTGCTGCTCCCGTCGACACCGAGTCAAATACCGTCTGCAGATCCAGTCCCTTTGCACTGGCATAAGCCAAGGCTTCACACACTCCGGAAAGCGTTCCGGCAATGATAATCTGATTCGCAAGTTTGGCGTGCTGTCCAAAGCCTGCTTTCCCCTGATAATTCAGGTTCGTTCCCATAGCCTCAAAGAGCGGCCTGCAGACCTCGTAGTCTGCTTCGTCTCCACCTACAAGAATCGACAGCGTCCCCTTCTTGGCACCGATATCTCCACCTGTAACAGGCGCATCAAGTACGTGGAATCCCCGCTTTGTACCTTCTGCGTAAATCCGCTCTGCAAGTGTTGGGCTCGTAGTCGTCATATCGATAAGATAGGTTCCTTCCCTCGCACTGTCCAATATATTTCCCGGCTTAAAATACACTTCCTCCACATCCTTCGGGAAACCTACAATTGTGATAACCGCCTCACATCCGCTTACGCAATCTGCAATGGTTTCATGGAAAATGGCTCCCTCTCCGATGACATCCTCCACCTTTGATTTTGTACGCGCGTAAATGTGTAGTTCAAATCCCGCTTTCATAAGATTACGCACCATGGATTTCCCCATGATACCCACTCCGATAAATCCTATTTTTTTCACTCTTGTACTCCCTTCCCGCAAACATTGTTGATGATTACTTTGTTTTCTATTATGGTTAAGGTGTCAAAAGGGCATATTGCAATCCGCCATATAGACTTTTGACACCTTAACCATATTATACGATATCTTGCAGGCGTTTTCATTATTAATTTTTTCAGTATTTCATCTTCCGTATTTCATCTTTCTGACGGACCTAGAATATCCTTCCCTTTTTCTATTTTACCTTAAGCATCTTTCCAAAGATCAATCTCACCAATAGACCAGCCGCAAATAACTGCCGGAAGAATGTTGTGGTAAATTCATATTGGGAATGGTAGAATTAAGGTGACGAACATGAACTTGTGGAGGGAAAACTATGGATATCAAAGAAGTTATAAGGACGAATCCTATAATAAAAACCGTTATTTCATGCGCAACACTTATATTTCCGATTTTGTGTATATTATTTGTAAACAACGGAAAACCAAATGCTTTTCAATTCGTTTGGGTTGCCTTTTACAGCTCGGTATTATTTTGCTTTATACACAAATCAAAATCAGCTAAAATAATCGTGTGTTGTCTAAATGGTGTTTTTGTCATTGGACTTACGCTTATTTTTTTAATGGGAGGTTCAGAAATTATTCCTGGTGTGTGCTGGAACGCTGTTTTACCATTTCTTCCCAATCCATGGTACTGATAAAATTATTGCTTATCGAATAAGGGGTTTTATTCGATAAGCAATGCATCTGTGATTTCCTGTGCCCAGATTTCCCCATTGCCTCGCTGAACGGTCAGGGCATTTACAATCACACTCTGAATGGATTCCGGTTCTTTTTTATCCGGGAGTTTAAGTGAACCGACAGCACTAATCACATAATACTCATCCCCATCTTTTCCCAGATAAATCATAATATGCCCCGGGAAGTACAATAAGCTCCCTATCGCCAATGTATCCAATTCTTCCACTTTTTCTTTCACATTCATCCCTCTAAATGAAATCCGTTTCCCTGGTGTCCGTATCATAACCCCCGCATCTCTCGCAAGATAAATGCCAAAGCAGGCATAGACTTCCTGTACCAACTGCGAGCAGTCCACGGATTCAAACATTCCTCCCCAGCCATAACGATTTCCAAGGAATTGGAAGGCCAGATGGATTACATTTTCCATCGTATAGGGAAGATAACCGACATGAACACCGATTGCCGGTGGAATCGCTGCATAAGAGAGCTGATAATATCCATCCGGCCTGCGCTGTGGAATCGCCACAATGTAGCATCCCCATGCGCTGCGATTTAATCTGATTTTCTGAATCTCTTCCACTTCAAGAAGCCGAAGTTTTACGCCCATGGTCAGCAATTGTCCTGAAATTTCCAGCCGGATCCCCGGCACGGTTACCACAAGAAAATGCTCCATCCTCTGAGCCTGAATCCACTCACCGCGGTTCCTGCAGACTGCAAAGCATTCCTTTTCGGACCAGCCCTCATAATCATAAGTTATAATATAATAGAACTGTCCATCTGCACTCTCCCGGGTAATCAATACGGGCATATTAACACGGACGACACTTAACTGAAATTTATCATCAGAAGTATCGTCCGTTTCTATCCATATTTTTTCAGCAGACCGTGCTGTGTTTCCCGGCCAGGCTCTGAGGTCTGCGCGTCTGACACAGATGCCGTACCCAACTGGCTGTTTTCCAAGGGGCAGCGTTATCCCCAATTCCCGTGAAGTTTTCCAGTCCGAATCATAGTCCTCCGATATTTCCTGTTGCTTCCAAATGTTGTGGGAACACCTATCATCTGCCAGAATTTTATCATTTAGCTGTGAGATTTGTTTTTCATCCATGATGACGTTTTCCATGTGAGCACACCTGCGGATCCAGAAATCTGCATGGTACATCTCTGCTGTGACATCCGGTGCATAATCAATAAATTCAGCCGTTGCTTCCACTCCTCCACTTGATTTTTTCTGACTCAAATGTAGTCTATTCAAGGATTTTTCAAAAAATACCTGATTGAAAGCATCCACACTCTTTTCTCTTTTTCACATGAATGATTCTCCACGTTCAGAATATTTTCATCGCATCCTCTCATTCGACTGAAATCACTTTGTAGTCCTGATCCTCCACCGTCTTCTTCAGCACATCATCTGCGATGTCTCCATTCAAGGTTACAACTGCAGTTCCTGCCTCGTGGCTTACTTCTGCCGCCTCGACCTGCTCCAGTGCCTCTAAGCATTTCTTTACTCTTGCCTCGCAGTGTCCACACATCATTCCTTCAATTTTCATTGTCTTTGTCATTTCCTTTTCCTCCGTCTGATTCTTGATTTTTAATTTTTTATCTTTCCCCGCATCGTGCATCCGAAAGAAATTCAGACGCAATGCGTTGGTCACAACACAAAAGCTGGACAGGCTCATTGCCGCCGCCCCGAACATCGGGTTCAACTCCCAGCCAAACAATGGAATCCACACGCCCGCTGCAAGCGGTATTCCAATGACATTATAGAAAAATGCCCAGAACAGATTTTCATGGATGTTCTTCAGTGTCGCACGGCTGAGTCTGATTGCTGCCGGTACATCACTGAGTCTGCTCTTCATCAGCACCACGTCTGCCGCATCAATTGCAATATCCGTTCCGGCACCGATGGCAATTCCGATATCAGCTCTGGTAAGTGCCGGTGCATCATTGATTCCATCTCCTACCATAGCAACTTTTCCCTTTTTCTTCAAGCTGCGAATAACACTTTCTTTCCCATCCGGAAGTACTCCCGCAATCACTTCGTCTACACCAGCCTGACATCCAATCGCTTTTGCCGTCCGTTCATTGTCTCCGGTCAGCATGACCACATGGATTCCCATGTTCTGAAGCTCCTTCACCGCCTGAGGACTGTCTTCTTTGATCACATCCGCAACCGCGATGATTCCCAGAAGCTTTCCATCCTTTGCAAAAAAGAGTGGTGTCTTCCCTTCTTCTGCCAGCTTCTCCGACTGCACCTTCACCGCCTCCGGTACTTCTGCCCGGCTGCTGATAAATGTATAATTTCCTCCAAGAAGTTCCTGCCCATCCAGCACCGCTGACAGGCCATTTCCAGGAAGTGCGGTGAACTCAGACACCTGCACGTCTTTCTCTGCGGATCGTCCTCTTATTTCGTCTGCATAGGCAAGAACTGCTCTCGCCAGCGGATGCTCGCTCTTTCGCTCCAATGCATTTGCAAAATAGAGCAATTCCTCTTCCGTCGTTCCTACAGCAGGAACCATATCTGTCACCTTCGGCTCACCGCTTGTGATGGTTCCAGTCTTATCCAGTGCCACAATCTGCATCTTTCCTGCTTCTTCCAGGGACACCGCCGTCTTGAACATGATGCCATGCTTTGCGCCCATTCCGTTCCCCACCATGATGGCAACCGGTGTTGCAAGTCCCAAGGCACATGGACAACTGATGACCAGTACTGAAATGCCTCTTGCCAATGCAAAGCCCACGCTCTGCCCCGCTAAAAGCCAGACAATGAATGTCACAACCGCAATGGTAATGACCGCTGGAACAAAAATGCCTGATACCTTATCTGCGATCTTTGCAATCGGTGCTTTTGTGGCTGCCGCATCACTGACCATCTGGATAATCTGGGACAGCGTCGTGTCCTCCCCGACTCTGGTCGCCTCACATTTTAAGAAACCAGATTGATTGAGTGTCGCTGCAGAAATGGTATCGCCAGCTTCTTTATCCACCGGGATACTCTCTCCAGTGAGTGCCGCCTCATTGACGGCGCTAGTTCCTTCTACTACCAGACCATCCACCGGAACATTTTCTCCCGGACGCACCACAAAGATATCTCCCTGTTTTACTTCACTGATGGATACTTCCTGCTCGGCACCATCTCTCATCACGGTCGCAGTCTTCGGTGCCAGCTTCATCAGGCTCTTGAGTGCATCCGTTGTCTTCCCCTTAGAGCGCGCTTCCAGCATCTTTCCAACCGTGATCAAGGTCAGAATCATGGCTGCCGACTCAAAATAGAAATCGTGCATATAGGACATGACAGCATCCATATCGCCTGCTACCTGAGCCCCCGTCATTGCAAACAGAGCATAGGTGCTGTAAACAAATGCCGCAGTGGAGCCCAGTGCCACCAGCGTATCCATGTTCGGTGCTCCGTGGAAGAGGCTTTTATAACCGCTGATAAAGAACTTCTGGTTAATGACCATGACCACGGCAGTCAAAAGAAGCTGCAAAAGTCCCATGGCTACATGATTATCCGTAAAGAATCCCGGGATTGGCCAGTTCCACATCATATGCCCCATAGAAAAATACATGAGCACCAGCAGAAATCCAAGGGAGGTATAAAGGCGTTTTTTCAGAATTGGAGTTTCATGATCCTTTAACATTTCCTCATTCTCTGCCCTGCTTCCCTGATTCACGGCATTTTCATCGCTTCCGGAGACTCCCTTATGGCTCCCCTTCACCGCGGCACCATAGCCGGCTTCTTCCACTGCCCGGATAATTGCCGCCGCATCTGCACTTCCTTCCACGCCCATAGAGTTTGTCAGTAGACTGACTGAACACGCTGATACCCCATCGACTTTATTGACTGCCTTTTCCACCCGGGTGCTGCAGGCGGCGCAGCTCATACCCGTCACTGTATACTGTTCCATCTATACCTCCTTATCCTCAATGCTGCTCACAGCAAAATCCACCTGCTCCACGGCCTTCTTAAGCACCTCATCCGGTACTTCTCTGTCCAGAGATACCACCGCAATATTCTTCTTCAGGTTAACATTTGCCACCGCACCATCAATCTTGTTGATCTGCCTCTCTACACTATTCTTGCAATTCTCGCAGTGCATTCCCTCAATGTGAATGATTTTTTCTGCAATCTTATTTCCCGTGAGTTTCTTTTTCTCTGTCTTCGGTGCACAGTCGCTGCAGCTCCCGCCACAGCAGCCGCCTTCCCCGCGGAAATGTTTCGTACTTCCCTTTACTGCCAGAATAATAATGATGACTAAAACAACAACTACTATTATATTTCCCATATTTTTCTCTCCTTATGTAATATGCATTGCCCCACATTCGCTCAGCAAACGTTCTTCAAAGATGCCACGATCAGAATGCACAGAATAAATGTTTCATCAGCTTCTCTTATTTCATCAGCTTCTGCAGCGTCTTTAACAATTCATCGACAGTCTCTTCTTTTCCATCCTTAATATCCTGCGTCACACAGGTCTTAATATGATTGGCCAAAAGCACCTTGCTGAAACTATTCAGTGCCGAAGTAGCTGCCGCAACCTGCGTCAGAATATCCGGACAATATGCATCCTTCTCCAGCATTCCCTTAATCCCGCGAATCTGCCCTTCCACACGATTCAAGCGATGAACCAGATCCTTATATTCTTTTTCTGAACGCTCCTTCGTCCTGTGACTACAGCATTCTCTCTCTTCACTCATTTGATTTGCCTCCTTTATCGTGATGCTTTCTGTTCTTCATTGTCATTATATACCCCATATGGGTATATTGCAAGGATAATATTTCTCATTAAAAAACAAAAAAGAACAGAAAGAAGCATTGTGGTGTGCCCCTTGTCTGTTCTTCTTTTTTCATGCAGTTCCTTTTTCGCTCTCATCAAATAGTCACAGCGGACGTTCAAATTGAAAATCCTTGTAATCCGCCTCGGTAAAACGATGATACATCATATGGCGCCCTTCATCTGTGATGCAGTATCTGAAATTATCCGGCACTCCATCCTCAAAATATACAAGATAATCAAATTCTCCATGATCCACTTTTTCCATGTGCACATGATCCGAATGCTTCTGAAATTGTTCCATAAGATCTTCAATAGTACACGAATGCTTCTCGATCGTTCGGATAAAATCGCTGATAAACTCTGTATCCGACATATGCTCGTGCACATAATTCACACCCTGCTCCGGTATCTTAATGCAGAAACGCTCTCCCTGATTGGAAATCTCCACTTCTCCCAGCTTCTCTTTTACCCCCTCGCAAAACTCCTGCAAATCCCGCTTCATCTCCTCCACAGTATCTGTCTGAAGAAGAAAACTGTTCAAAGAGGCAAGCGGATAGTAAAGACGTATCACTTCACTTCGATATCCCAGCTTCAACTGCTGCTCCTTCAATACCTCAATTATATTCTCCTCTAACCTTGTAATCTCCATACTATACTCCTACCCTGGACATCTTCTTTCATACCATCAGTTCCATGCAGAAATATACTCCTCAATCTCTGCCATGTCAATCTCCATCTCTCCATCAAAAATACCAACCGGAATCTTTGCATCAAATCCATAGACAATTGGATAGCACTCCGTGGAGAAATCATAAACCAACACTCTCTTGTGATCCGGGTCGACAATCCAGTATTCCCGAACCCCGGCATTTTCATATTTTGACAGCTTTTTAATGGAATCCTTCCTCGCCGTGGATGGAGAGAGAATCTCCATTACAAAATCCGGTGCCCCAAAGATACACTTTCTTGTAACTTTATCCCGGTCACACATGACAATTACATCCGGTTGTACCATCGTTCTGTCATCACAATCAAGCTGCACATCAATTGGTGACACAATCGGAATACAGCTTCCCTTTTTTCCATGAATAAAATTTCTGAATCGCACTGCAATTTCAACAACCAACATCTGGTGAATTGAGGTAGGGGCCTTCATCTCACAAATCACTCCGTCAATCAACTCCACCCTCTGGTCGTCCGGAATGGCATAGTAGTCCTCCAACGTGTACTCTCCCTGCTGCTTCCCATACTGTGCTGCGCCTTCGCATATCCGGTCTGCCGCTGGCTCTCCAAAAAAGCGATTCAATGCCTCCAGTGTATCATAGCGAGGAGACTCCGTACTGCCTCCGAATACCTTCTGTACCGTGCTAAGTGGAATATCTGCCCCCTCAGCAATCTGGGCATAGGTGTAACCTTTTTCTTTTTTTATCTCTTTCATTCGTTCTATTTTCATGCATGATTCCTCCACGCAGTCCATCATCTATCCACAGAATAGCATAATTATATCCATTTTTCAACCTGTTGTCCATTTTTAACAAAACAAAAAAAATACCCGGATATGAGCACCAACTACTATATTGTCACTCATCATCCAGGTATCCGTTTATATTCTGTGCTTTAATCTCATCTCAAAAAAGAAAGATCCTGTATGTTGGATTTGCGAAGACCGACATGGATGACTTCTTCCCTGTAATCATGTATCACCCAGATTACCGTATACTCTTCCACCTTATCAAATGTAATGCGCTCCCCCTCCCTCGGAACTGCAACAACTCCTTTGAACCCTTTGATCCATTCATTCTTCTCATCATAAAACATAATATCCATAATTTTTCATCTTCCTTCCTTTTATGCTTGAACATCAGCTGCTCTTAAATTTAGCTTCCTGCAAACGGGCTGACATCGTCCTTTTTGAACCAACAGTACAACTTTCCTGTCTCCTATGATTGTCATTATACAGATAAACCCAACCATTTTCAACGAATGAAGCGAAAACACCACAAAAAAGACAAAACTGTTTTACCAATTTTGTCTTCTTCTCATATTTTTTACTCAAATCTTTACCGCACATCACGCTTTTTCAGCCACCACACAGCCATTATGCAAAACACCACAAAGTAAATCACTACCACTGAGAAAAACACCACATTTCCCTGCGTGAGTACATCCTCTGCCTTATTGGCATTCATCCCCATCATTAGCTGCGAGTATGGAAAATAAATTCCGTACCCGTAGCTTGCCACCAGATATCCAGCGATTCCGCCCAGAAACCCAACCAGCACAGGCACCGCAAAGTTATGAATCACCATTGACACCAACATCTGAATTGCCGCAATGACAAGGGCCCCAAGTGTTCCCCGAATGAGCCACCACAAAATCGTCAGAGGTATCTTTCCAGGAACACCAATGAGCATTCCGGCAAGAAGAAATAAAACTCCCACCAGCAGTTGAAGCTCCACGATCAGACGAACCAGAATCGCAAATTTTGCCAGATACAATTTCCCAGTCTCCACCGGCATGGTCATGTAAAGATTCCAGTTCCTGCCCCTGTGCTCCACTCTCCACAGGAAAGATGCTGCTATCGCAATCATGGGTGCAAAGAAGAAAAACGCATAAAACAACGTAAACTGCGTCCAGAGATCATACCAGCCGTCTTTTAGAATCTCTATATTCTGCTGGTAATTCACGGTTCCTATAATACAGGGCAGAAGCGGAATCAGGAAAAAACACAGTTTCCAAAGACTATGCCTGTACTTGCGCTTTTCCACCGCTACAATCTCCCCGAAACGCTGCCTGTACTTCTGCTGTTCCATCACAATCATTTCCCCCATACTTAGACCTCCTTCTTTTCAAATAAGATTCTTCCCGCCAGATAAAGCGTTGCTCCGATTCCGAGAAACACAAGAATTCCAAGCCAGTTACATGTTCCGCCATTGACACCATATGCCCCGCTCTCCTTGTCCCACCAGTATTCCACCGGTGCAAGTATCACGTAATATCCCCAAATGGTCATGCGTCGTATCTGCGGCACGTAGAGGGTAAACAGCCCCGAAAATGATCCAAGCAGTCCAATCACCAGCGGAATCATCTGATTT
This sequence comes from Hespellia sp., assembly GCA_028689735.1. Classification (GTDB taxonomy): domain Bacteria; phylum Bacillota; class Clostridia; order Lachnospirales; family Lachnospiraceae; genus Hespellia. Next base: position 10,956 of record JAQVCP010000024.1, read on the forward strand.
TCCAGAAAAAGGGATAACAGGAGCTGAAGCAGGAAAATGCTGACACTGACCACAAAAATCTCCAAAAGAAAAAACAGCAGATTTCCCCAGGGTATGGGCTGCACGTAATGATATACGCCGCCCATTCCAAGGACAATCAGAAGTTGAGAAAGAGTCATCCAGAAAACATACTTCATCCCCTCCCACACCTTAGTATTATAGATTTCATGACGCTTTTCCAGCGTACAAAGAAGCTTTAAATTATTTCCCTTATGCTCCATATCACACAGACGACTGGCAAGAATTCCCAGCGTCAGCGGAAAAAATATAACATTCAGAATCGGAATCATATAAATCATGGCGTAATATTCCGTCCCCTGCCATATGCGGGACGCATCGCTGAAGCTATACACCGTCCAGATCAGCTCTAAAAACAATGCAGCCATAATCAGAAGTCCCGTCTTTCGGTATTTTAATTTCTTTCTTTCCACACGATCAAACTGTAATACATTTGTCATCACAGACTCAGCCTCCTTCCGGTCAGTTCCAGGAAAATATCCTCCAAACTCTTATGCCATTCCTCCACTCTTAAAATTCCGATATCCCGCTCCACCATCTGTGCCACGAGCATCGCCACTTTCTCATCCGGCAGCTTAGAAAGACGGATGCCGTCCTGGTCCCGCTTTGCCTGCAATTTCCGTTCTCTGATCAATGCCAGAGCTGCCTCATCATCCAGGGTATGAAGAAATATACTTCGGCTGCCAAATGACTGAAGTCTCTCCATACTGTCCTGAAAAACCAGTTCTCCCTTGTCGATAATCCCCACCGTGTCGGCCATCTGATCTATTTCACTGAGCAAATGGCTGGAAATGACCACCGTCATGCCATAACGCTCCGGCAGCGAACAGATAAGTTCTCTGATTTCCTGAATACCAGAAGGGTCCAGACCGTTCGTCGGCTCATCCAGCAGAAGGAGCTTCGGGCGCCCTAAAAGTGCCATGGCAATTCCCAGGCGCTGCTTCATTCCCAGAGAGTAGTGATCTGCTTTCTTATTCTGTTGGTTCTCCATTCGCACAATATGGAGTACTTCATCAATCTGTTCTTTCGGTACCCCCTTTAACATCTGCACAATCTCCAGATTCTCTCGTCCTGATAAATGCCCATAATAGGACGGCGATTCAACCAGAGAACCGGTATGCTTTAAAATATTCAGCCGGTTCTGCTGATTCATGGTCTTTCCAAAGATCTCCACCGCCCCACCTGTAGGCTTCACAAGATTCAAAATCATTTTCATCGTTGTACTCTTTCCTGCCCCATTTGGTCCCAGAAAACCATAAATACTCTTTTGAGGTACCCGCAAATCTAAGTCCTTCACCGAATCCATTCTTCCGTAAGTCTTCGTAAGGTTTTTTGTTTTTAAAATATAATCCATATGTCTCCGCCTCCTTTAAAATGTCTTTTCCATACTCCATCAGTGTAGAGCGAACGCCTTTCGCACACCTTTTCTATTCCTTACTTTTTCCTTAAGTTTCCTTTGATTCCGTGCAATTTATATGGCTTTCTTTTATACTTATTTTAGAGTATCAAGTAATCAGACATTCGGAATCCACTTCGCTGCTTCCCCGTGATTGCTTTATGCGATTTGAATTGTATCAGACAAAATTTTCGATAGAGATGAGGAGTACACATGAACACAATAGAAGATGCAAAAATTCTTATAGTAGACGATAATCCCGGGCTGCGCCGTCTGGTCACCGGGATTCTAAAACGGGACGGATTTTGTAATCTGACAGCCGCTGACTGCTGTGCTGCCGCAAAAAGCAGCTTCCTCCAGTGTCATCCCGATTTTATCATTCTGGATATTATGCTCCCAGATGGAGACGGCTTTTCTCTGATGCCCTTTTTCCGAAAGTCATCCTTTGTTCCGGTCCTCTTTCTCTCCGCAAAGGATGAAGACGAAGACCGGCTGCGCGGCCTGGGACTTGGCGCAGATGATTACCTCACCAAACCATTTCTCCCGCAGGAACTGCTGCTGCGCATCCGCTCCATTTTGAGACGTACGTATCAAATTGGAAATGCAGAAACAAGTAGCCCCTCCCTACTGACTCTAGGGACAAGAACCATCGATTTTGCCGGAGCGGTGGTGACAGAACAAAATGGAACAGCCTCGCCACTGACTGCCAAGGAGCTGCTTCTTTTACAAAAGCTTTACGAAAACCGGGGAAATATTGTCACCTTTGACGCCATTTGCGAGACGCTGTGGGGCGATGCCTATTACGGCTATGAAAACTCTCTTATGGTACACATCCGAAGACTTCGGGAAAAGGTAGAAGAGATACCCTCCAAACCAAAATGGATTCTTACGGCACGGGGGCTTGGCTACAAGCTGGCAAAGGAGAGATTATGAAAAGTATTCTTAGAATTGTACGAAGGTACGTTGGCAGTGCTGTTTTTATCAGCATTGCAATAATTCTTATCAATCTTGTTGTATGGTGCTATTGTATGCTCCGGTTTTCACCTGCAAATTTCCATTCCTACCGGAAACTCACCACTATTTCTGACCAGTTTTATGTTGAAAATGGAACGATTCAGTTATCCCAGGAAGGACTGGTGCTTTTGGAGGAGCAGTATCAATTCGGAATGCTTCTGGATGAAAACGGGGACATCATCTGGAGCTGTCATCTGCCGACCGAGCTGAAGCACACCTATACGCTGGCCGACATCAGTTCTGCCAGCAAGTGGTATCTGGATGACTACCCTGTCTGGATGTGGAACTGCGACAAGGGGATCTTCGTGACAGGATACGATAAAAATTCAGTCTGGAAATACACGCTGGAATTCCCGCAATCTGGAATCAAAGCCTTTACCTTTGCACTCCCGCTCTGCAATCTCCTTCTGATTGCTCTTTTCAGCCTGTTTTTCGGGAGACGTTTTTACTGCGCGCTCAAGCCCGTTGCTCTGGGAATCGAAGCACTTTCTCTGGAGAAGCGCATCTCTCTGCCGGAAAATGGAATCCTGATTGATTTAAAACAGCGGCTCAACCAGACTTCCCGGATTCTGGAACAGCAGAAAAATCTGCTCACCAGGCGGGATACTGCCCGGACGGAATGGATTTCCGGAGTATCCCACGATATCCGCACACCACTTTCTATGATTATGGGCTATGCAGATTCTCTGGAGACAGATTCTTCTCTGACACAGGAGCAGGCGGAAGCTGCCGCCATTATCAAGCAGCAGAGCCTGCGGATCAAAGAACTGATTGAGGACCTGAACCTGACCTCCAAGCTGGAGTATCAGATGCAGCCCCTCCGCCTGGAAAAGTGCGCCATTGCCGCGCTGCTCCGCGAGCTGATTGCTGACTATTACAACCAGCATCTGTCCGAGCTCTACGAGATTAATCTGCAAATGAAACCCGATGCCGGACACATTTCCCTCATGGCTGACCGAACGCTCCTGCTTCGCGCATTTCGTAACCTCATCAATAACAGCATCCGCCATAATCCCAATGGCTGCCGGATTACCATTTTGCTCTCTACACGGCCAGCAGGCTGTCAAATTCTGTACTTTGACAATGGGGCCGGGATTCCTGAACCTGTTCTGGAGGCATATTATAAGGGAGAAGGAACCACCGATTCCTCCTCCCCGCACATTATGGGTCTCTATTTAATTGAAAAAATCATCCGGGTTCACCATGGAACCTTCGATCTGCTTGTTCCAGATGATAGGAACTTTGATGTACTAGCGGATGATTTAACGCTGCCTCAAAAGGGGATGGGTGCTGCTATTGTCCTGCCTGTCTAGATCCTGACAGCTTCTGCTGCGATAAAATCAGTCCCGACAGAATCAGCACTGCCCCGGCAATAGACACCAGTGTCAGCTTCTCATGCAGGATGAACACCGACAGCACCACCGTCACGATAGGAGAAATGTAGATATACACACTGGTCTTGACCGCCCCGATCCATTTTGTAGAAATATTCCACAGCAAAAAGCCAAGCGCACTGGCGCAAAAACCAAGGAACAGGAAGTTCAGCCAGATTTCCGGGCTGCGGAATCTATCAAGACTCCAGCTCGCTCCCCGCACCAGTGCAATTGGAATCAAAAAAACAATGCCGTAAAAATAGATTCTTCTTGTCACCGCGATCATCGGATAATTCCACTCGCTGATTTTTTTCAAAAATGCCGAATACATGCCCCAGGAAATCATGGCCAGAAATGCCAGACCATCCCCTGCCGGATTCAGATGAAGGCTCCCCTGCCCGTTCAGACTGATCATCGCAACGCCGATAATCGCAATGACAAATCCAATATAAAAATTCTTTCCCGGCTTCTCGCTCTTAAAAAATATACTTACCATCACCGCAACAAAAAATGGTGCACACGTTACGATGATCCCCACATTGGATGCATAAGTAAGCGTAAGCGCCGTATTCTCCAGCATAAAATACAGTACAATTCCACACAGAGCCGCCCCCGCGAAATAGAATTCCCGCTTTTTCTCCTCTATCTTCAAACGATGGGGGAAAACTGCCAGAAGTGCTATGAGTGCAAGCACTGCTCTTGTCATCAACACTTCGATGGGAGAAAACTCCGATAGGAGTACCTTCGTCGACACAAAGGTCGCGCCCCACATAATCTGTGTCCCACATGCCATCACATGCCCCAGCGCATGTTTCTTCTGTTCTGTCATTCTCTTATTCCTTACCTTTTTCCTTTAATTTCCGATATCTTTCCATTTTTACACAAATCGAACATATTTACAAGAGAGAATCCTTGCCACTTTCAGCTTGTTGCTTCAGCGATTCGAGCTCCTGATCTATCTTTAGCAGCTTGTGTTTTTTGTGAAACAGGATGATAAGATCGACGAGTAAAGGCAGAATCATCAGCGCCGTGGATTGCTGCCACAGATAAAAGATACAATACCTGTAGTCGACTACGACGAGAAATACTACAAACAGCACAGCAGACCAGATTTTATAGATCTTTATGATAATTTGTAACCAATTGCTTTTCATAGACACCTCCCTATAAAATTTCCCAACCAGCACCAACAACGGCTGTATTTTCGGAGATTTTTCGTACGAGGCCTTCCAGCGCCGCGTTTTTTGCCTTTCCGTAGGAAATGTAGTCTGCAAAAATTTCCACTTTTTCCCCCACAATGTCCCCACTTTCCAGATTTTGCAGGCACAGCGTCTTGCAGGCGCTGCCGCTGACCAGCGTTCCACGTACCTCCATCTCCACCGCTTCCATGCAGGTGATGGAAATGCGGTAGCGTTTTTCCTCTTCCTCCCGCTCAAAGATCGGGTGGATGTGGATGGCAAGCGGGCGCAGCAGTAAATTTGACAGAATCAAAATTGCGGTGGCGGATGCGGAAAACGCATACTTCCCCGTACTGGCCAGTACGCCGATAGCCGCCGTACACCACAGCGTCGCCGCGGTGTTGATACCGCGTACCGTGGGCCCATCCTTAAAAATAACGCCGCTGCACAAAAATCCGACCCCCGTAATGATGCTGCTGGCCATCCGGAAAATCTCGGTTGACCCATAAAGCATGGGAAACAAGGTAAAAAAACTGGTTCCCATGCAGATTAGTACATTGATGCGGATGCCTGCCTGATGTCCCGTCAGCTGCCGTTCCAGACCGATGGAAAAGCCAAGTAACAGCGATGCCGCAATGCGGCAAATGTATTCGGTGTATTCCATTTTTCTCACTCCTTTCCACAAGTTCCTGTACAGTATAAAAGAAACACAGGAAAAATCCTATGGCCAAACTCTTGCGATTTTCTTGCAATTAGGCAAGAAAAATCTTCTTTTTCCCACCCCTTCATAAAAAAGATGTCTTACTGCCAGATACGCAATAAGACATCTTTTTTCTAACTAATCTTTTTTCTAACCAATCTTTTCAAAATCAGCCGCCCCGTGCTTACAGATTGGACAGATAAAATCTTCCGGAAGCGGATCACCCTCGTAAATGTATCCGCATATCTTGCAGCGGTACCCTTTTTTCTCTGTGGTCTGTGGTTTTGGCTTGATATGACTCTGGTAGTACGTATAAGTAACCGGGCTGCCGCCGGAGAGCAGTTCACCGTCTGTCACATCCGCCAGAAATAAAGTGTGTGACCCCAGATCCATCTCCTGCACCACTTTACCGGAAAGAAATGCGCTGGCATGTTCCTTCAGATACACGATACCGTTCTCTGCTCTCAAAGCTTCGATTCCATCCAGCTTATCCACATCTCTTCCACTCTGGAAGCCAAACCGCTGAAAAACTTCAAACGGAACAGATTCATCCAGGATAGAAAGATTGAATGCTCCGGTCTTCTTGATCATATCATGGGTGAAATTCTGCTTATTCACTGCAATTGTGATGCGGTTCGGTGTTGTAGTCACCTGTGCAGCCGTATTGATGATACATCCGTTGTCCTTTTTTCCGTCCTTCGCCGACAATACAAACAGTCCATATGTCAATTGATACATCGCTTTGTTATCCATTCTGAGTCCTCCTTATTGTTTTAATAATAGTAACTGTTATTATCATAATACTGTTTTTGCATCTTATTGTCAAGATAATTCTCTTATTGTATATTATTTGTCAGAAAATATCCGCTGAACCCATTCATTTTACAGTGTCTTTCAGTCCGTGCCTCGCCCCTAACAAAACCAGCTCCGCCCAGAAAGATATTTCCCAAGTATGAAATTATTGCACCCCCGTTTTTCCGATTGACAAGCCCCCCCTCCATGGCATATGATGAACCCAAAGTAACCTAAAACAAAATATTGAATAGAACGTATCCGGTCTGCTGCATTCCGATACAGGCATCTATTTATTTCAATAAAAATGAAAGTGAGTGATACCATGAATATAAAAGAAGAAACCACAAAGATGAAGCTGGCTGCACCTCTTCTTGCCGCCTCAACCAACGAACTGCGCAATCAGGCACTGCAGACCATTGCAGACACCCTGCGTGAACATGCTGATGAGATCTTTGCTGCCAATGCCGCCGATCTGGCTGCCGCACAGGAAAATGGAGTGGCTCCGGCAATTCAGAAGCGACTCAAATTTGATGAAGGAAAACTTGCCGATGTAATAAATGGCATCCGTCAGTTGATTTCTCTGCCGGATCCGCTGCAGAATGTTTCCCTCTCCCGTGAGTTGGATGAAGGACTGACTCTTTACCGCGTCAGTTGTCCAATCGGTGTCATTGGTGTCATCTTCGAGGCGCGCCCGGATGCACTGGTACAGATTTCCACGCTCTGCATCAAGAGTGGAAACTGCGCCATTTTAAAAGGTGGAAAGGAAACGGCCCACACCAATAAAGCATTGTTCACGCTGATTCAGAAAAGTGTCATCCAGGTGGGACTTCCGGCAGAATGCCTGCTTCAGGCCGAGCTCCACAATGAAATTGACGAACTGCTCTCCTGCAATGAAAATGTAGACCTGCTGATTCCAAGAGGGTCCAACCAGTTTGTTCAGTACATCATGAACAATACGAAGATTCCTGTTATGGGACATGCCGATGGTATCTGCCACATTTATGCAGACAAGGATTACGATAAGGCAAAAGCGATTCCAATCATCGTAGATGCTAAGACACAGTATACGGCTGCCTGCAATGCCATGGAGACACTTCTCGTCAGCCGCGCCATCGCCGCCGACCTTCTCCCTGACCTTGCAGATACACTGCTTGCAAATGATGTCAGAATCCGGGGCACAAAAGAAGTCAGCGGGATTATCCCCTGCGAAGTGATTGCCGATGATGACTTTAAAAATGAATACCTTGATCTGGTACTCGCAATAAAACTGGTAGATGATGTAGACGAAGCTATTGCTCATATCAATCACTACGGCTCTCACCACACTGACAGCATTCTCACTGAAAACGAAAGTACCGCTGCACGTTTCATGCAGATGGTTGATTCAGCAGGTGTTTACCAGAACTGCTCCACCCGGTTTGCAGATGGCTTCCGCTACGGATTTGGTGCTGAGGTCGGAATCAGTACCGGCAAGATTCACGCCAGAGGACCGGTAGGTCTCGAAGGGCTTGTGACCTATAAGTACAAATTGTTTGGACGGGGACAGATTGTCGGGGACTACGCTTCCGGCAAGAGTGTTTTCCACTTCAAGGATTTGTAAGGTTATATTCAATAAAAATGGAGATTTTCCAAGACATAACCGCCTTGAAAATCTCCATTTTATAATTCTTCCTAGCTTCTCATCACTCCAATGCAGGTTCCGATGCACTGCATCGAATCCATGCGTTTCAACACAATATCTTCCCCGTGCCCGTTCAGGCACTGAAGACAGTAGTTCCCATCCATCTCCATATATCTCCTGAAATAACATTTCGTCCCATCCGTAAACACCGCGTGTTCATTGTGATCCGGAAAACGATTTTCAAACAAGAGCCGGTCACCTTCACAGTAAGATGGTGCGAAATAATTTGACGTGATTTTTATTGCAAGATATGCATGTTTCGCTGTGGTATAAAGGTCCTCCACATCACAACTATTGTAATCAATTCCATCTTTCACCTTACCAATTGGAATAATACACGGTATTCTGTGGCTTTGTGCATTACTCCGCTCTTTATATGCCGCCATACATTCAAACCTGGCAGTTATCCGAATCATGCCTTTCCCATGAATTCCACAACTGCGGTAATTCTTAATAATCTCAGTCTCGTCATCGTGACACATACTTCGTCCCATCAGATAGTTCATTGTAACACCCAATGCCTCTGAAATTCCCAAGACAGTAGACACTTTTGGGTCATGTACCTTTTGATAATAAATGTTCCTCAATGTTTCCATTGGCACACCCGACATCTCTGACAACTTTAGTAATGAAATATTTCTCGCGTACATGATTTCCCGTAATCTTCTGCTTAACAAATACTCACTCCTTTTGTGTCATCTGTGACCCCCAGCCATCCTCTTTCTACAGGTAAAATGTTATAGATGATATTTAAAAATGTCAATATTTGACGTATTATCTGCTCGAAGCACTTTAAATTCAAGGAGGAGAGAATAATGAATAAGGAAATTTTATGTTTAAAAGGGGAAGATTATCGGAATGCAAGGCTGATAAAGATGGATAGCGAAAATGAATGGATTCTTCGTTTTGTGGAAAATGAAATTCCAGAGCCAACAACGGCACATATAGAAACTTCCGCCATTCATGAGGTATTACTCAATATTGGAATTCCGACCAGTCTGCTGGGTTATCCATACATCATCTATGCGACAGAGCTGATCGATTCTAACCCGGAATATCTCAACGCAATCACAAAAGGACTCTACGTGGACATCGCAAAGAAATATAGCACAACACCTTCCAGGGTAGAACGCTCCATCCGTCATGCCATTTCAGTCGGCTGGACAAAGGGAAGCGTGGACTTCATTCAAAAGATGTTTCTCAACAGTGTGAATCCGGAAAGAGGTGTTCCAACGAACTCCCAGTTTCTATCCAGACTATACTTTTATCTGAGTGAAAATCTTTTTGCAATCTGTTAAAATAACGTCCTGTACACTTTGCGAACGGCACATCATATTCAAAAAAGCCTGGAAGCATACCATCACAAATGATGTACCGCCTCCAGGCTTTTGACTTATTGAGCGAATGTTAGCAATCCGCCTCGTTATTTGCCTGGCAAGATGAAATACTTGTAATTCACCTTGCCGTTTCTGTGTAATGGAAGTTTCTTATGCCTTGTACTTTTTCAGTACCTCAACACAGTTTTCATCATCACACTTGATGCTCAGCTTTAATTCATTCGACAAATCCAGACTGAAGATTCCCATAATAGACTTTGCATCAATCACATATCTTCCTGAGATCAAATCGAATTCCCCTTCGAATTTCGCCAAGTCGTTTACAAAGTCCTTCACTGTATCAATTGCTTTTAATCTGATATTCATTGTTGTTTCCATGATATTACCTCCTGATTTCTTTCTATATGATTTTTTAGTATCTCTCTTTTGTTTACTCCTATATCATACTATGCAAACCTCTGTCATTTTAGATGTTATCTTTACCTATTTTTAGTCGATATTGACTTTTCAGGTGAATTTCTCTATACTTTTCTTAAGACTACAGTCATTTGATTGGCCATAAGCAGCAAAGTTGCTGAACAATCATGAAAATCCGCTTGAATACATACTTTCATCCGCAAGGAGGCGGGATAACCTTTCGAATATCATCGAACACACCGTTGAATACATACTTTCACCCATAAGGAGGTTACATGGAAACAGTCACTCATGAACAAATTGACCATATTATGGACAATGGATTTAATATTTCTTTCGTAACAATGGAGCATAACTCGCCCTACCACTGGCATCGTGAGATGGAGATTCTCTATATATTAAACGGCAATGCTACAGTCGATATTGACAAAGAAAAACATACGCTTCATCCAATGGAACTGATTGCCATTGACTCCTCCAAGGTCCACAACGTCATCTACGATATGAATCACACAATGGGAATCTGTATTCACATTTCCAAAAACTTTATGCGCCGCCTTCTTCCAGAAATAGAGCTGCTACGTATCGACTGCTCTATGGATATTCTTACTGCCGAAAACCATCCGGCTTATATGCAGCTTTGCGAACACTTGACAGCGCTGACCATTCTCTATGTGAGTCAGTCCACCACCTATGCACTGCGCAGCCAGGCTCTTGTGCTGCAAATTCTGGCGGTTCTGATTGAGAGCTTCAGTACTCCCATGACCGGAACGCTGTCCGTGAAAGATCTGAAGAATCTGGATCGTCTGGATAATATTTTCCAGTACGTTGAACAGCATTACAAAGAGCCTGTCACACTGCAGGATGCAGCGGACAGGCTCATGTTGAACAAGGAATATTTTTGTCGTTTTTTTAAGCAGAACACCGGTGTCTCATTTCTAGTGTACATCAACCAGGTCCGGATTCATCATATTTATCATGATTTGGTTCATACAGAAGATGCCACAATGGATATCATGGAACGTCATGGTTTTGTCAATCAGAAACTGTTCTACCGGATGTTCCGGGAAATTTATGGGTGCACTCCCCGGCAGCTGCGCACGCTGGCGAAAGATAACCCTTACATGTAGGTTCCTTTGCAAAGGATACGGTTCGCGTTATCGATGCGGTTCTGTTCCGGCGGGTGGATACCCTTCAGCGGATATTCCAGCCCAAGCTGCTCCCATTTATAGGTTCCCATCGTGTGATACGGCAGCACCTCCACGCGCTCTACCGACTTCAATGTTCCGATGAAATCGGACAGCCGGTGCAGGTACTCATCCCGATCATTGACCTGAGGCACCAGGACATGGCGTATCCACATCGGTTTTCCCATGTCTGACATTTCCTTTGCCATTGCCAGAATATTCTGGTTGGTGTGTCCTGTCAGAATCTTATGCTGCTCGTCATCAATATGCTTGATATCCAGCATGACAAGATCCGTCAGTTCCATCAGCCGTTTCCATTTTCCATAAAAAGGTTCCCGGGTGGTAAATGGATTCCCACTGGTATCTAATGTGGTGTGAATCCCCTTTTCCTTCGCCAGCGCAAATAATTCGATCAAAAAATCAATCTGAACCAGGGGCTCACCGCCACTGACGGTGAGTCCTCCTTTTTTGCCCCAGTAGGACTTATACTTTAGTGCCTGCCCTATCAGCTCTTCTGCTGTGTATTCTTTCGCATTGTCTGTCGTCCATGTATCCGGATTGTGACAGAACTGGCATCTCATGGGGCAGCCTGCAAAAAATATGACGTATCTTACCCCCGGTCCATCCACTGAGCCGAAGCTCTCCAGTGAATGAATCCATCCTTTTTTACATGTGGTCGTGGCATGTCCTTGCAATAACATCTAATTGTTGCTCCTTTGTCAGGTCGATGAACTTCACAGCGTAACCAGATACACGGATGGTAAAGTTCGCATACTCCTCCTTCTCTGGGTGTTCCATTGCATCAATCAGTTTTTCTTTTCCAAATACATTTACATTCAGGTGATGTGCTCCCTGGCGGAAATATCCGTCCAGCACATTTGCCAGGTTCTCTGTTCTCTCCTCATCGCTGTGACCCAGTGCATCCGGATTGATGGTCTGTGTATTGGAAATACCATCCAGTGCCTCTTCATAAGGCAGCTTCGCAACAGAGTTCAGTGATGCGAGAAGTCCGTTCTGCTCTGCTCCGTAAGATGGATTTGCTCCCGGTGCAAGCGGTGCTCCTGCTTTTCTTCCATCTGGGAGTGATCCGGTTGCCTTACCATATACTACGTTGGATGTGATAGTGAGGATAGAAGTTGTTGCCTCAGAATCTCTGTAGGTATGGCAGGTTCTCAGTTTGTCCATAAAGGTGTCAAGAAGCCATACTGCGATCTCGTCTGCGCGCTCATCGTCATTTCCATATTTCGGAAAATCTCCTTCTACTTCAAAATCAACAGCAACTCCGTCTTCATCGCGAATTGGTTTTACTTTTGCGTATTTGATTGCACTTAAGGAATCTACTACATGAGAGAAGCCTGCGATTCCTGTTGCAAATGTCCTTCTGACATCTGTGTCGATCAGTGCCATCTCAGCTGATTCATAGTAATATTTGTCATGCATGTAATGAATCATGTTCAAAGTCTCAACATACAGATGAGCCAGCCATGTCATCATTGTATCATACTTTTTCATCACTTCGTCATAATCTAGTACTTCACTTGTAATTTTTCCATATTCCGGTGACACCTGCATCTTCTTCATCTCATCAAATCCACCATTGATTGCGTAAAGAAGGCATTTTGCAAGGTTTGCACGTGCGCCGAAGAACTGCAGCTCTTTTCCGGTCTCTGTTGCAGATACGCAGCAGCAGATCGAATAGTCATCTCCCCAGATTGGACGCATTACATCATCATTCTCATACTGGATTGAGCTTGTCTTTACAGAAATGTAGGATACATATTTCTTGAACTGCTCTGGAAGGTGCTCTGAATACAGCACCGTAAGGTTCGGCTCTGGAGCCGGTCCCATGTTCTCCAAAGTATGAAGGAAACGGTAGTCATTCTTCGTCACCATAGAACGGCCGTCAATGCCCATACCTGCAACCTCTAATGTTGCCCATACCGGATCACCGGAAAAGAGCTGGTTGTAAGACTCGATACGTGCAAATTTGACCATACGGCACTTCATGGTCAGGTGGTCGATAATCTCCTGTGCCTCTTTCTCTGTCAGGATCTTCTTCGCCATATCTCTTTCAATGTAAATGTCAAGGAATGTGGATACACGTCCAACACTCATTGCTGCACCATTTTGTGTCTTAATTGCTGCGAGATAACCAAAGTACAGCCACTGAGCAGCTTCCCTGGCATTTTTCGCAGGCTCTGAAATATCAAATCCATAAGCTGCAGCCATTTCCTTCATACCTTTTAACGCCTTGATCTGTTCTGCGATTTCTTCTCTTAACTGGAAAGTACCACGGCGCATACCATAACGTGCAGACTGTTCAAAGTCCTTTTCTTTCCCCTCGATGAGACGGTCAATTCCGTACAGTGCAACTCTTCTGTAATCTCCGACGATACGTCCGCGTCCATAAGTATCCGGCAGACCGGTAAGAATCTTGCAGTGACGTGCTTTCTTCATCTCATCTGTGTAGATATCAAACACGGCCTCATTATGTGTCTTATGATATTTTGTAAAAATCTCGTGCAGCTTCTCACTTGGCTCATATCCGTACATCTTGCAGGACTGCTCTGCCATCTTGATTCCGCCGTATGGCATAAATGCTCTCTTGAGCGGCTTGTCCGTCTGCAGACCAACCACTTGCTCAAGGTCTTTTAATTCCGGACTGATGTATCCCGGTCCGTGAGAAGTCAGTGAAGCGACAACATCTGTGTCCATGTCAAGAACACCATTCTTCGCACGCTCCTCCTTCTGTAATTCCTGAAGCTTTCCCCAGAGCTTGTCTGTTGCTTCTGTCGTCCCGGCTAAGAAAGATTCATCTCCATCGTATATGGTATAGTTGTTCTGGATAAAATCTCTGAGATCGATCTTCTCTTTCCAGCGTCTGCCTTCAAAGCCTTCCCATTGTACATAGTTTCTCATGCGTTTCTCCTTTCTGTGAAAAAAGATTTCCTATTATCCTTTATAGCTGATAATTTGTTTCTTCTGTCTGAGCTAAGTTGTTTTTCCGCCCATATAGTTAGCTTATCATGTCTAGTGTTAGCTCTTCCTAACCATATCAAATCATTGCCATCCAGTCAAGTTAATTTTACTGTTTTTCCACTTGTTTGTCAAAAAAAACACTTTCTTCTAATATCTTTTTATCTTCTTTGAAGGCGTCTTTGCAAATTCCTCTTCACGCACCACCAGACGGTACACGCGCTTCTGCGCTGCTGCCCCATGGTTATACGTATCAATCATCTTCTGAAGACTTTCCCGAATATCTGTGATTTGTTTTTTTTCCGCATATTCATAATCCGGGAAGATTTCTGCTTCAATGACCCCCTGGGCATCCCGCACCAGGACTTCCTGAATCAGCCGCTCCTCCCCCAGCTTATTCTCAATTTCTTCCGGAGAGACATTTTCTCCATTTCTGGTGATAATCAGATTCTTTTTTCTTCCCGTCAGAAAAATAAAATTCTCTTCATCCACATACCCAAGATCCCCGGTTCTCAGCCACTCGCCGTCAAGGGCTTTTTGCGTCTCCTCCGGCATCTTGTAATATCCCTTCATCACACTGCTGCCACTGACGAGAAGCTCCCCGTCTACTACCCTTGCCTTGCAATTCGGCATCAGCTGCCCCACAGACTCTTTCTTAATATTCCAGCTGCGGTTCGTGCTGATAACCGGAGCACATTCTGTCATGCCATATCCCTGAAGGATTGTAATTCCATATTTCCCGAACAAGTCAAGATAGGCAGGGTTTAAATACGCTCCACCGCTGCAAATGGTATGAAGCCGCTCTCCAAACACTTCTTTTTTCACGATTTCCGGTGGCAGTTCAGCGGCATCCTCCAGTTTCTTTGCCAGTGTTTCAATCATCAGCGGCACCATAAGTATCATATCCGGCTGAAACAATTTCATGTTCTTTGCCATACGGATCAGGGAATCATTGATGCAAATAATGCTCCCAAGTGAAATGCCTTTCAGAATATCCATGCTCATACAATAGGCGTGATGAATCGGAAGGACACTCATCAGCACTGTGCGCGCCGGAATTTTCATATCCAGGCAGGTCGCATTTTCCGCCAGATTGCGGTGAGTCAGCATAACGCCCTTACTCTTCCCGGTTGTTCCCGAGGTGTACATGATGGTACAGACCTGCTCCGGATCCGGCTGATACTCGCAGTTTCCCCGATGCTCTTTTAATAACTGTCCAAGAGAAAGTGCCTGTTCATCTGACTCTGTTTTTTGCATGGAAATCATATACTTTACGTTGTGACACTTCTCGCGTACCAGAGCCGCAACATCCTTGCGAAGCTCGTCATATATAAATACTTCCACATCTGCCCGGTTCAGCAATTCACATACTTCCTCTGTCGGCAGCGCAACGTCAAGCGGGACAGCAGTGCTTCCGCAATTGACTGTCCCGAGATAAGAAAGAATCCATTCATAAGAAGTCATTCCAATCACCGCAATGTGGCTTCCCTTCGCCCCCAAATATTCCAGCACACAGGAAAAACTTTCACTGTCTCTCTTCAAATCTGTATAAGTTTTTGCTCCAATTTCATCTTTTTTTACTTTAAAGCGAATTGCGTCCGCTTCGCCAAACTGTTTTTCTGCCTGCACCACGATGTCACGAATTGTATGATAACTCATGCTTTGTCCTCTCTTTCTTATGCTGTCAGTTTTCCCAGATAATCCAATGCTTCCTGCACGGTACGGATGTCTGCGGCTTCCTGCTGATCAATTTCCACATCCCATTCATCCTCCAACTCACCCAGCATACTCATAAAGTCAAAAGAGGTGAATCCCAAATCTTCCATAAAACGGGATTCCGGCTTGATATTTCCCGGTTCTATTTCCACATAATTACCAATAATCTCTATTAATCTTTCAAACATAGCTTCTCTCCATTTCTTTGTTTATAAAATCCGGAGTACTCTCTCCCTCCGGATTCTGGTAAAACGGACATTCAAAATCCGCTTTGCTCCTTCTTCATAATCGTCCAGCAGCTTGACCACTTGCCTGATAGCGTTAGACAAGCTTCATGATTTCTCCTACAGCAAGCTCCGGGTTTTCTGCCCCTTTGAACATGATTTTGCAGAGGTAATAATACAGATATTCCAGCTGCTCTCTCGATACCGCCTTAATCTGATGTTCAAAGCTAAAATCCAGACCATTGTCCTCCGGACGGTGCATAACAGTCAGGTACATTGCCTGCGTGGTCGCACCATTGGGATACCATTTTGTCTTGTATTTGATACCGCCCAGCTTTTCCAGTCCTTTTTCCTGCAAAGTCATCGGCTGGTAAGTCAGCGCCATGGGCTCATAAGTGCAGCCGCCTTCATTCTTGTAGATTTCTGTCCGGTGCCGGAAGTATTCCACCGGACTGTAGTTTGCATGACGGAACATTTCGTTCTGTAAATCGCGTATTTCATAAATTCCTTCGATAAATGTCTTTGTCTCCGGGATGATTGTCCTGCAAGGGAACGAGTGAATCCTGGTACCACCGGATTTTTTCTCTTTCAGCGTTGCTCTTCTGGCAATGGCTGTATTGATTGACACATCCTCATTTCCATTCATTTTCTGGTAGTAGGTACGAAGTCCCATCATCAGAAGGCATACCAGTGAAACATGATATTTTTCGCAGAAATCCATGAGCCTTTTGGTCGGCTCCGCTTCCAGATGAAATACATCCAGCGCAGAGTCCACGGAGTCCGATACATTCACTGCTGCGCGCTGATTCGGATTCCCGGTTTTCTTTTGCGCAGCCTCCAACCTTCCCGGACCGTCAATTCCGTTGTAGATTGGCTCAGAGCTCTCAATCAGCTTTTCAAAAAATGTGCGGTCTCTTTCCCTTGCCCGGCTTCCTGCCTCATACGCAAAATCTTTTTTAATCTGTTCAATATAAGAAGCCATATCCTTGGGATAAGGAATCTCCTCATACATAGAACTGCAGTACAATTCAATCACATCCCGCAAAAAACAAATCAATGACTGAGCATCCATCGTCATATGATCAACCAGAAGATAAAGCCCCTTGTATCCGTCACAGGTCTGAATCATAACCACACGGTTAAGTGGCTGGTCCTTGTGACTAAAGGGAACCTCCGTCCATTTGCGCATCTGCTCCTGTGCTTCTTCCATTGACTGATTGGAAAAGTCCACAAGTTCAATCTCACGCTCCTCTTTTTCTACTATGTATTGAAAATAGTTGTCTTCCTTGTCCTGGGTAAAGCGAAGTCTCATGGATTCACAACGATCGTACGCCTTATAAATAGACTCTCTGAGCACATCCCAGTCAATGTCCGTCTCGATTGTCAGGCTGGTTCCGATATTCAAAACCTGCTTCTTCGGGCAGAACTTGAGATAAAACAGATGAAAACTTTGTGCGACAGTTAATGGGTAAACAGGATAGCCTTTTCTTGTCTTCATTTTATTATTCCTCCGATAAAATCATTTAACGCTTGTTCATAAGCAGCCATGTCTTTATAATAGCTTTCTGCATGAGCCGCACCTGCAATAATTAATTTCTTTTTTTGTGATGCCACATTTTCATAAATCTCGTAGCACATCCGGCATGGGACAAAGGTGTCCTTCTCGCCATGTATCAGCAGAATCGGCACCTTGGCCTTTCTCACTTCTCTTGCCGCATTGCATTCATCCAGCCCGAATCCCGAAATTTTTTTACTGAGAAATTCTGCAATCTGTATCAGTGGAAATGCCGGCAAATGATACATGCTGTGTAGCACATGGGTAAACACATCCCGCGGGGAAGTAAATCCGCAGTCAGAAATGATTCCCTTGATCTGCGGCGGCAGGGACAAACCACTTGCCATCAGCACCGTGGCTCCGCCCATAGAAATTCCATGGAGAAGAATTTCCACGTTTTCTCCGCATTTTTCTATGGCCCATTTCATCCACACCAGTGCATCGCCCCTGTCTCCGTTTCCAAATCCGATATAGCGGCCCTCACTCTCACCATGGGCTCTCTCGTCCACCAGAAGCATCCGGTATCCGCGCTTCAGATAGTAATCCGAAAGTCCAATAAAATCACTCATTCCCTGACTGGTGTATCCATGAAAACAGATTACCAGCTTTTTCCCCTTTTCTCCTGGAAAATAGGTGGCGTGCAGTTTTAGTCCGTCTCCTGATTTCTGCCAGATGTCCTTGTGCGGCTTCTTCAGCATTCTTTTTTTTCTTTCCTTCAACAGCTCTGCGTACTGGTTCCAGTCTGTTCCCGCCATCTTAATTGTGCGCTCTTTCTTTGCCTTGGTGCGCATCATAGTCCTCCGAAAAAAATAGGTACCTGCTCCTGCTTCTGCCACTACAAGAGCCCCCGCCAGCAACACTGTGTTTTCCACAATTCGATTCATCTATGTCTCCGTTTCCGCTTAGGATTTACTTCTGATCTTCTATAAATTCCTGAAGCTTCAATGCCTTCTCAATATTACCTTCCACTTTCAGTTTTTGCATTGTCACTGCTGTGACTGGATTCAGTTTTCCTTCTGCCATCTTCAACAGAGTCTCTGCTGTACAGGTGAAAATCACATCCCGTTCAAAATATTCATAAGGCTCCACAGAAAGCTTTCCATCTCTGACCTCAATGTAGAAGATTCCCTCTGCATCCCCAATAATGTTAAACTGATATGCCAGATGCTCTGTAATCGCACTCACATCGGCCTCCATAAATGTCCCTTTTACCTTTGAAAACAGGTCTGTATATGTCATGTCTCTTTCCTCCGTTTCTATTTTTCGACCGCTGGTCGACTTGTTACACTATAAATATTACTATCTGTTCGACCATTGGTCAATATATTTTCATCACGAAATTATTACAAAATCCGACTTTTTTTCATGAAATATTATAGTTGCTTCTTTCATTTTTCACGTGCTATACTAAAGAGTAAACACTCGGTGAGACTGATTTCTCACCTGAGATTAAAAAATTCCATCTTATGTGGAAGAAACACACAATGAACGAAAGGAGGCTCACATGGAAAACCCTGTAAAATATGATAAAATTCTGGACGCACTTGAAGAACTACTGAAATCACAGACGATACAGACCATTTCTGTCAGTGAGATTGCCCAAACGGCTGGAATTGGAAAGGGGAGTATCTATTATTATTTTCCTTCCAAGGAATCGATTCTGGAGGCACTGATCGAGCGGAACTATGAAAAGCCTCTTGAGACAGCAAAAGCCCTTGCCGAACAGGCTTCTATTCCCCCTTTCACCCGGATGGCGATGTTGTTCCAGGCATGCCGCAACTCCTCAATGGAACTGGCAAGTACCGATAGCAATAAACCGGGTTCCGACACCGAGGGGAAATCTCTGATTCATAAAAAATATCTGAATCACCTGATTACGGCGCTAAAGCCAGATTTGACAGAGATTATCTGCCAGGGCATTGCAAACGGAGAGATTCATTTTGATCACCCGGCTGCACTGGCGGAGATTGTACTGATTGTGCTCGCTGTCAAGCTGGATAATTCTCTGGTTCCTACTACTCGGGAAGAGACGGAGGAGACCATTCTTGGATTGATTTCATTATTGGAAAAAGGGACGGGGAACCCCGCCGGTTCTTTGAATTTTCTGATGTCATTCTCGAAGGATTTTTAAGTCTGGAACGATGCCGCAGTTTTCGGAAATTCTATAGGAATAAACGGTATATTATTTCATGTGAAAGGTCAATAATTTCCCTCTTTTGATGTTTTCCACATTGTATTTTGGGGATTACGACTGTATAATAAATAGAAACTGAAACTGAGGGGAAGATAATGGGCAAACTATTTATTAGCGAAGAGGAACTGATTCGCATGACGATGGAGAATGTCCGCAGTTTTTATAACCGCAACAAGGGCTATACTACTGCAGCTATGACAGATGATTTCATGTGGATTGGCTCAAATGAATTTCAATGGTGTGAGGGACTGGATGAATTTCTGCGAGTGACAAAAAACGAATATGAGGAGCCGCCCGTGCTGTTATCAGATGAAGAGTATCATCTGCTGTTTCACGAGCACAATACCTGGGTTGTCTATGGTCGGTACAAGGCTACGGTGGTCCTGGAAGATGAGTCTGTGATTCATGCCCATGTGCGGGGTACCTATATCTGGCGGAAAATCAAGGGTGAACTTCGGCTTGCCCATGTACATGGTTCTCACGCACAGGATATTCCACTGAACCAGATGCCTCTCCCACAGGAAAAACTCACGGAGCATTCTGCCTTTTTTGATTATATGAAACGAATGGACAGCGTAAATGCCAATACGGAAAAATTGACTTTCCGCGGGACTGACGGCATGTTCCACTATCCCCACGAGGCAGAAGTCCGCTATCTGAAAGCGGCGAATCAGAACTGCATCGTGCACACAAGCACTGGAGATTTTGAAGCCACTGGTCTTCTGGCTAAACATCTGGAAAAGCTTCCGCCGCAATTTATGCGTATTCACAAAAGCTACGTGGTCAACCTCACTCACATCGCCTCCATCTGCCGCTACAAGGCCACCCTGACCAACGGCCAGATACTTCCCATCAGCAAAGCCAGATATATGGATCTGAAACGAAGTCTGGCAGAGCCGCCAAAATAGCCAGTTTTTTTTGCATCTGTGGTCTGAGCTCCACTGGAAGAACCTTCGCCACTTGTTTGTATGTTGTTAAAATATTTATATTTTCAAGCCAGTATTGACATTTATTTCTTTTACAATTTCAATAACTTTTATTTTCCGTGCATCAAATAATTTTCTTTACTGGATGCCGCACAACAGTTTTCAGTTTCCCCGCATTGCATCTTCTTGGATCAGACAGGTATATCTCATGATGGTACCGAGTATCTGTAATATCAAGTGTATATCCTTGCTGCCCCGCATACTTATGCATCGCTGCTATCGTTTTGGGTTCCTCATCAAAAGGACCAATATGCATACACTGCACACATTTTCCCTCATCGTAAGTCCAAAAATCGACCTTAGAAAAATTAGTCTTTTTCTTTTTTGACGCTTCCTCTACCGCCCACTCAAATTCTTCTCTTGTGACAAAATCAGGAAGTCGAATTACGGAGATAAAGTTAAAATCCTCTTTGTGGTTATAATCTATTCCTGCAATCCCTTCCTGCCACCAGAATCCTTCTAATGGCGGTACTACATATTGAAAATATCCATCCATCTTATGACTGCCTTTATAACTCATCTTTATGGTAAATGCAATCCCATAAAGCAGTCCGATTCCGGTCTTATATTCGCCATTTTCATCATTGGGATTCCCCTTTCCCCGTACTGCAATATAATTCATGGCAGGCACGGTTACAATGCCCGGTTTCTTCGGCGGGAGGTAAAATTCTTTATATTTCTTCTTAAAATCAAAAGCCATAAGGTTATCCTCTTTTCTTTTGTTTCGGTTCTGGCAGTTCCTCATACATTGCCTCAAATAACTGCTCCATAAACTGTCTGTTATCTATATCCTCAACCAAAATCATATCCTTTGCCCCTTCGTAGGGCGGCTCAAACGGTGCCTCTGGAAGCATATGTTTCGCACTGTCCACGGGCTTTACAAGAAAACGGTCGTCACATACATAAGCCGCAATTTTTCCTCGATAATAAATGATGTATTCTCCCATCATCATTCGATATGTAATATCAGATAGTCCGGATAACTGATCCAATACAAAGTTTAAATATTCCTTCTTCGTTGCCATTTCGCCTATTCCTCCTCGAAAGAACCAATCTCAATCAGATTCCCCTCCGGGTCAGCAATGTAGCAGGTGCGTTGTCCCCAAGGCTCCGTTGTCGGCTGCATCACTGGCTGTGCACCCAGTTTCACGACGGATTCAAAGGTTCTGTCCACAGCATCATAATTTGAAACAGATAATGCGATTTCGTAATGACCGTTTATCCCTGTTGCATAAGAAAAACTTCTGCCTGTCATTTTCTCAAAATCCGTTTTTCTATAAAGAAGAAAAAGTGTTCCATCTTTTTCTAAAAAAACATTAGATGTATTTTCATCCTCTTTAATTTCAAAGCCAATCACATCTCGATAAAATCGTACCATTGTTGGCATATCGTCTACCATTATTCCAAATCCATCTAGCCTCATTTTCACTTCCTCCTAATTTGCTCGATTATTCCAATAAATTTTTTCTCACTTGGTATTTCATTGGTCACATAATTACCATTATAAAACAGTGCGAAATTTGTCCATGCAAACGGCACATTCTGTGCCTTTTCTCTGCTGTCGATTTTAATGGTTGTAAGCGCTATACTATTTTCTGCCGCATATTGTTCCAACAGTGGCACATATTTAGCGGTGAAAGGACATCCATTTGTATAATAAATAGAAAAGCCATTTAAATCATTTTGGGCCGCTTTTGCACATTCTTTCCACGCAGGAATCGGTGCCTGCGGCATAAAAGGTAAATACAGCAGTTCATAAAATGGTGCGGCTGTATCTGCCAATTGAAATCCCCTGTGTGCAAGATACTGTGGATCGGATAAAAATGACTTCTTTTTAGCCGAAGAAATCACTGTAATTCCAGCTTTTCCTTTTTGTCTGGCATCTTCAATGCACCGGTCCAGCAAATCATTTGCATATCCATGTCCTTTGCAGGAACCGGACACCCAGAAGCAATTGATGTGCATATAATTGTCTGCCTGTATGGGAACCCATGCATTCTCAGCTGGAATGTATTCAATAAAACATTTCCCCCTGATGTCTGCCTTTAGAAATATAAGCCCTTCCCGCATCCTCTCCTTGAGCCATTCTTTTTTCGCAATCACTTGCGGGTCTTTGTTGCTTGATATGGCGCAGCATATATGTTCCTTTTCTATATTTTCGCCCGTTAGCTGTATATATTCCATCACGAATACCTCGCTTTCATTTTCTCTATTATCTGCTGTATTTCATTTCTGATCTCCACGGGCTCCAAAAGTTCAGCCTGCTCCTGAAAGGTCAAGATCCATGTGATGAGATTTTCTTTGTCTGTATAATCTGTCTGAAAAAGTAAAGTCCCATTTTTCTGCTCTTCAAAGCAATGTGGACCAAACTCTTCCACTAGGCGCCATTTACAGCGTGGATCAAACAGTGCCTTTACACGAATCCCTCCTGGGAAAATTCGTTCCGTAGACAAATCAGGCAATGGTACGGATTCTTTTGTGAAAACAGTTTCAGACAGCACCAGATCATCTATTCGATTCAGCTTGAACAGACGAAACTCCTCTCTTGCATGGCACCATCCCCACACATACCAGCTTGACCAGCGAAATATGAGATAATAAGGCTTGATACGCCTCTCACTTTCTCCATGTGGAGCATAATATCTGAATCCCACCTCTTGGCAGTGATCAATTGCATTTCTGAGTAATTCGATTTTAGGGGCAAGGGATTCTTTGTACCAGGAAGACAGATCAATTAGAATCGACTGATTTCCCGTCATAAAGTCAGATGTACCCGCTGCCAGCTTTTCCATTAACTGTCCATATCGATTGGTTCCATTAATGCTGTCAAGGCTCCTGAGTCCCGCAAGTATATCCTCCATCTCTGTGTTGGTCAGAAGGGTATGCTCCAGTTTATAGTTGTCCATGATGGAAATGCCGCCATTTACTCCCTGTTTTGTGGCAATGGGGATTCCTGCTTTACATAAATTCTCGATATCACGATTGATGGTTCGTCTGGAAACCTCGAACTGTTCTGCTAAATAGGGTGCTGTAACGATGTCCTTTTGTAGTAATATGGACAAAATCCCTATCAATCTGTCTATTTTCATATCTTTTCCTTTCGGCTAAAATAAATATATCACACAAAACACGACACCTGTATGTCGTGTTTATTATAATCTTTTTATGGATCGCTTTCAACATTGAAATCTTAGAGATGAGAACCGAAGTCTTGCCAATATACCAAATCCGAAACGGGCAGGTAGCAAAAATGCATACCTGCCCGTTTCCTTCCCTTTCCGCAAAGGTTATTTATTCCTGAATAATATGAATCTGATGGTCTTGTCCACCGAGAGGAATACTCGCAGATCCCTCCAAAAGTGGGGTACAGCTTAACCGAAAAAGGGAAATCTCTTATTCCAATATTAGATAGTATGTGTGAATGGAGAGATAATCATAGAAACTGAATTTGCTTCAGGACACGTCCAATGTCCTCGTTGATACAAATTGACTTTGCTTCCATTTCTTTCGGTGCGTACGCTTCCCCCATATTGATACAGGCATGGTTCGGGACATAACATCCTGTCATTCCACTGTTGGCAGCATTGACAATTGCCCCGCACTCTATAGCAGTAATATCTCCCATCTTCTTTGATCAGCTCACGCAACAAATAGTTTCTTCTTTCACTCTGATTCATATTTTCCCCCGAAGACTATACGTTTCAATGTTGTTAAAATTCATAAGGAGCATTGCCCGAAAAATCCGCAATTACACCATGAGGATTTTCCAGATAGAACACCTCAAAAATTGGGTTGTCTGCTGTCCGGTACTGTCCCTTTACAATTGGATTATTCATGCAGCCTTCTTTTACAGCCATATTATTTTCAAATACAACTTTTCCTGCAAGACGAATCCATGCGTATTCTGGAGAGGAAACAGAAACTTCTACTTCTGGATTTTCTAACATATCTTTGTATACATCTTTTGTGTTGTTCGTGCAGAACCAAAGTTTACCTTCCCGCTCAAAACAAAACATGAATGGACGGCACTTTGCCTTTCCGTCACGACCAACTGTTGCTAAATACTGAACCGGGTTTGCCTGTAAAAACTCTACTACTTTATTCATTTTAATATCCTCCAATTTTAATTTTTCTCCTGCTCTCTACAAGTTGGCCAGACCTGTAACGCTGTCAGTTTCTAGTGGTAACCACTCCCGTTGTAATTCCACATGTTACAACTATGTTATACCACTTGTTTGTTGTAATGTCAATGGTTACATCGTGTTTTCTCAAAAAATTTACCCGCACCTTTTTTAGGGTACGGGTAACATCATTATTCCTCTTGAATATATTTTTTTGTTTCCTCTACAATCTCTTGTATGGTTATACTTCTCATTTCGTTCTCCATTGCTGTTTGGATCTGGTTCAGTTTATCATCTAAGACATTGTGTATATTTCGTCCTACTGGACATTCTTTATTTGGATTTTCGTGGAAATGAAAGAGTGATCCATTTTCTATACTGTCTACTGCCTTGTATATGTCGAGCATCGTTATCTCTGATAATGGTTTTGCTATTTCTGCACCGCCGCTTCCTCTGATAACATTGACAATTCCAGCAGCTTTTAATTGCTGAAGCAGCCGTCTGATTACGACAGGATTCACATTTATGCTTCCAGCAAGAAAATCGCTGGTCACTTTATAATCATCCTTGAATGTATCAATACACGTTAAAATATGAATAGCTATTGTAAATCTACTTGATATTTGCACAAATGTACCTCCAGATTCTATATCTATTTTCTAAAGATTATACATCTGAGCGGGTGTAATGTCAATTATTACAACAAGTGCTTTCATTTCCACCACCTAACAGCCTGACCTATGCATGTAAAAACTTTAAGACCTGGAAATTGAAATCTTTTGCCTCTTCGTATGTACTATGTCCATATCCCTTATACATTTTTAGCCGACTTCCATTTATCTCTATTGATTATTTGCTCTTTTTATTTCACTGATTCTAATATTGGAATTCAGATAGTGCTTATTTGGATTCTTTTCCTTCAATTTAACAAATTTAATTGCCTTCATGGGGCAGGCATGGATACAGGCTAAGCACCCCTCGCATGCAGTATAATCATATGATATTCTTCCATCCTCACTGGATATACACCCCTTTGGACAAACCTTTATACAGGTTTTGCAATTCACGCAATTGCCATCTACTTTATACAATGGATTCTCCCTAGATGGTTCGATCTTTCCTGTTCGCTCCAAATAAATCCTATGCTGTTCTTTATCTATCTCGGATGCCTGTTGAATATATCTTTTCTTTTTAGCAATATCTGTCTTTATAAGTGCAATATGTTTCTCTACCTCTTTTTCTTCATCCATAAGAAGTTGTTCTTCTATATCGAATCCCGGCAATGCATTATCCACCATGATAATTGAATTAATATAATCTGCTTTTTTTCCAATTTGGTTCAAATATTCCTGTGTTAATTCTGCACATCCACCATGATGAAATCCATATGTTGAAATAATAAAAAAATAATCCGTATCAAATTCTGAGTTTTTAATGAATGCTTTCACTATACCGGGGACTTCATGCCCGAACGTCGGACAGACAATACCAATTTGCTTTGCTGAATACTCTCTTTTTGATTTCTTCATTTCCTGCGGTATACTAAAGATTTCTTCCTCCAGTTGTTTTGCTACATAAAGACTATTTCCTGTTGCCGTAAAATAGAATACCATAACTTTTCTCACCTCACATTCATATTTTCTTTTAATGTTCTGCGAATTCTGGACAGCGATTGTGGTGCAATTCCAAGATATGTTGCAATCAATTGCTGATTCACCCTGCCCTCAAGACTGGGGAAGTTCTCTCGAAATGCCAGATAACGTTCTGTTGCGGATTTTGTCACGGAAGAAGTCTCTTTTTCATTTTTTAGATTGATTGAATTTTCCAACATGTTCACATAAAACAGTAGAATTCCCGGTTCTTTTTTCATATACTCCATTAAGCATTCCCGATTCAATTCCAATACCCGACAAGTTTCCAGTGTTTCAAATTCACAGGTATGTGTTTTCTCCATAGTCAGGAAATCACCATTGTAGATAGAACCTTCTGAAATAAAAATATGTGTAACATCATTTCCATCCATATCAAGATAATAGCCCCGAATGATTCCTGATACTAAGAGAAAAACTCTATGTTCTGTATTCAATAGCATTTTTTTAGCATACTCTTTGATCATACATCCTTCTGCCATTTTCCAGAATACCTCCGGAGGAAAGTATTTTTCATTCTTTTTCAGAAATTGGGCTATGCTTTTCCTGTCCTCTTCTCTCATGTTCTACCTCTCGACTTTCTTTCTGTATTGTATACGTTCCTTTCACTCTAAATATATCACATGTCAAACTTTATATTTATAAGTTCTTCACTCAATTTCCAAAGTTGATCCGCATTCCTGGTATCAACAGCCCATCTTCTTACACCATTTCGCTCTGGATAATCATCTGCAACCAATTCTGCAATATTACAATTTTCGTAACTGTTCAGTACCCTAATATCTAACAAGTACTATATTTGTGCAAAACAGAGAAAATAATTTTTCTGTTTTAGCACCAGTTTTAGGTTTTTAGAAAGGTTATCCACCACTTCCATCTGAT
>JAQVCP010000111.1 GCA_028689735.1 Hespellia sp.
CCATATCTAATATAACCTTTCTGATAATGAATTCCTCCTGTTTTAAATTATAAGCAGGAGTCAGTATACCATACTTGGGACATTTCCCCTTGTGGTATATAAGGACATTATCATAAATGGTTCATACGAATATCGGATTGACCGAAATAAAGGGTTGACAATTAAAAAAGACAATACTATAATGATTGGCATACCAACTAAAGCACCCTGCCAAGGGTGTAAAAAAATAATTATAAAGTTGGTTTGCCAACTAAAAGGAGGAAAAATAAGATATGGAACAGACAAAAGACAATTCTTACTTTGCTACGGCGCCGATTGGGGGATTGATTGCTAAATTCGCAATCCCGACCTGCTTATCGCTGATTGTCGTAGCTCTTTACAACATTGTGGACCAGATATTTATCGGCCAGGGCGTCGGCTATTTGGGAAATGGTGCAACGAGTGTTATTTTCCCGTTTACCTGTGCAGCTTCCGCATTGGCTTTGCTTGTGGGAGATGGTGCAGCTTCTTTTTTGAGCCTGAAATTAGGCGAGAATGATAAAAAAGAGGCTGCAAGAGGTGTAGGAAATGCAATTACTGTGCTGGTTATACTCGGAGTTGCATTGCTAATCATTGGTCTTGTGGCACTTCGCCCGCTTTCCAGAGTATTTGGAGCGACAGATACCTTGATGCCTTATGTGCTTGATTATGGTTATCCCATTATCATTGGACTGCCGTTTTTAGTAATACTAACGGGGTTAAACTCTATTATTCGTGCGGACGGAAGTCCCAAATTTGCTATGCTGACAATGCTTACCGGAGCAGTGATTAACTGCATCCTGGATCCACTTTTTATCTTTGTATTTCATTGGGGCGTCTGGGGGGCCGGCGTTGCAACAGCAGCAGGTCAGGTGATTTCATTTATCATATCCATCGCATATTTATTTCACTGCAAAAATGTGAAATTGCAAAAAGGCGAATTCGCACCCAAAGCCGAGACTGTAACAGGGGTATTGAAACTGGGGGTTTCGAGTTTCATTACACAGATATCCATCGTAATTGTTGTTATCCTTTCCAACAATCTTCTGACAAAATATGGTGCATCATCAAAGTATGGTGCAGAGATTCCACTGACAGCCATTGGAATTGTTATGAAGATTAACCAGATTCTTGTTGCACTGCTTGTAGGCATCGCTGCAGGTGCACAGCCGATTGTGGGCTATAACTATGGCGCGGGAAAATTTGACCGTGTGAAGAAAACATTTACCATGTCGGTACTTATTGCTGCAATAGTCGGTGCGATCGGGTTCATTCTGTTTGAATTCTATCCGCAGGTTCTGGTAAATATCTTCGGCTCTGATGGAGCACTTTATATGGAATTCTGTGTAAAGAGCTTTCGGATTTTCCTGTGCCTCTGTATTTTGACGAGTTTTCAGATTGTTTCCGGAATTTTCCTGCAGGCAATTGGACAGCCGGTAAAGGCAGCACTCGTGTCCTTGTCAAGACAGATTATTTTCTTTATACCTGCAGTTCTGATTCTTCCGCATTTTATGGGAGTTGAAGGAATTCTCTGGGCAGCACCGATTGGAGATGGATTGTCGTTTCTGGTATCCATTGCCTTTATTATTGTGGAGATGAGAAAACTGAATCGTAATATTAAAAAGAATTAGAAAAAGGTCTATACAGATTAAAAGGAGGAAATGCAGATGGGTAATCATTTTGTTATTACAGTAGGAAGAGAATTTGGCAGCGGCGGTCATGAAATCGCAGAAAAACTGGCGGAAAAATTAGGGGTAAAATGTTATGACAAAGAAATTCTTGCGGAATCAGCAAAAAAGAGTGGATTTAGAGAGCAGGTTTTTGAGGAACATGATGAGACCGCGAAGAACAGTCTGATCTACTCGATTGTGACAGGAATAGGAAATTATTCTGATTCACAGCCACTATCGTTTCAGTTGTATCTGGATCAGTTTCATACAATCAAAGAAATTGCAGAGAAGGAATCCTGTGTGATGGTGGGACGCTGCTCAGATTACGTACTTCGGGAAGAAGATGATACAATCAATATTTTTGCACATGCACCGATGGAAGCGCGGGTGAAAAGAATCTGTCAAAGATATCATGTGGACGAAAAGAAAGCTCGGGAGATGATAGCGAAGCAGGATAAGACAAGGTCCAGTTATTACAATTATTACACAAATCAAAAATGGGGAGCCTCCAAACACTATGATTTGACGTTTGATACAAGCAAAACAGGTATAGACGGGGCAATTCAGCTAATACTGGAATATATGAACATTTCAACCGGTTCATCAAAGTAAAAGGAGGACATGATGTTAAAAGTAGAAGAAAGAGCGGAAGAAAAAGCCATGGTCAAATTCCTTGAGCGGTTCAGTGATTATCCGTTCACCATCAAATTTAAGGAAAATGAGTATTTGATTGGAGATGGTCAACCGGAATTCACCGTGAAACTGAACGAAGCGATCCCCATGGCAGAGCTCCTTAAAAGTACATCCTTGGCTCTGGGAGAGGCATATATGCGCGGGGACCTCGACATAGAAGGAAACCTTTATGAAGCGTTGGATCATTTTCTTGGACAGATGGGAAAATTTGCTGTCGATGAAAATGCATTGAAAAAGCTGATGTTTACATCAACTGCAAAGAGTAATCAAAAGCAGGAAGTGACCAGTCACTATGATATCGGAAATGACTTTTACAAGCTGTGGCTGGATAAAACAATGAGCTATTCCTGTGGATACTTTTTGCATGAAGAGGATTCCCTTTATCAGGCCCAGTTAAATAAAATCGATTATACCTTGGAAAAGCTGTATTTAAAAGAGGGAATGACTCTCCTGGATATTGGCTGTGGCTGGGGATATCTGCTGATTGAAGCGGCAAAAAAATATAAGATACATGGAACGGGAATTACATTGAGTGAGAAACAGTATAAAGAATTCAAGCGGCGGATTCAGGAAGAAAACCTACAGGAGTATCTGACGGTTGAATTGATGGATTACCGGGATTTACCGAAATACGGACAGCAGTTTGACCGCATCGTGAGTATCGGGATGCTGGAGCATGTTGGTCGTGATAATTATATGCTTTATCTGGAGTGTGCAAACAAGGTTTTAAAACCGGGCGGCGTCTTTCTGCTGCACTTTATCAGTGCCCTTCAGGAGCATCCCGGCGATCCGTGGATTAAGAAATACATTTTCCCGGGCGGCGTTGTTCCAAGTCTGCGCGAGATTATGTCCTGCATGGGGGACTACAACTTCCATACCCTGGATGTCGAAAATCTACGTCCTCATTATAGCCGGACACTCTTAAAGTGGCTGGAGAATTTTGAAGAAAATCTGGCCGAAATCAGAAAAATGTTCGACGAGACTTTTATTCGCATGTGGAAGCTGTATCTGAGCGCATGTGCGGCAACGTTCCATAATGGAATCATTGATATCCACCAGGTACTGATGACAAAAGGTGTGAATAATGATTTGCCATCGATTCGGTGGTATAACCTTACAAAAGATGTCCGGAGAGAGAGACTATCTTAGCAAAATGTTCCCTCTCTCCAGCTTTCGATTGCTTCTAACCGTTCTTTTACGTTCTTTTCTTCGCCCTGAGTGGTGGGGTGATAATATCGTCGCTCCTCCATTCCCTCGGGCATACACTGCATATGGGTCAGTTTTTCTTCTGCGTCATGGGCGTACTCATAGTTCTTTCCATAGTTTAAATCTTTCATGAGCTTAGTGGGTGCATTGCGGATCTGAAGTGGGACAGGCTGTGCACGGAGGGTCTTTACATCCTTTTTACATGATTCGCAGGCGGTATAAAGTGCGTTGGACTTTGGTGCCATTGCAAGGTAGGTGACTGCGTGGGTCAAGTGTACATCACATTCTGGCATCCCAAGAAAATGACAGGCCTGATAGACTGCCACGGCTACCTGCAGTGCATGGCTGTCAGCCATTCCGATGTCTTCACTTGCAAAGCGAATCAGCCGCCTTGCAATATAAAGCGGATCCTCCCCGCCTTCCAGCATGCGGCACATCCAGTAAATTGCGGCATCCGGGTCACTGTTGCGCATGGACTTGTGCAGTGCAGAAATCAGATTATAATGTTCTTCTCCATTCTTGTCGTAAAGCAGGGACTTCCTGCTGATGCATTGTTCAAGTCCCTCATTGGTCACAATCATACCCTCAGCAGTGATGGTTCCGTTCAGAACGGCCATTTCCAGAATGTTCAAAGCGTTTCTCGCATCGCCATCAGAAAATGCGGCAATCGCGCCCAGCTGCTGCTCAGTAATCTTAACCCGTTGTTCACGGAACCCTGCCGGGCTGTTCAGCGCGTTTGTCAGAAGTTGTATAAGATCCTTCTCTTCCAGTGCCTTCAATACGAATACCTGGCAGCGTGATAAGAGGGCGGCGTTGATCTCAAAGGAAGGATTCTCCGTGGTAGCACCGATTAATATGATACTTCCCCTTTCGACATAAGGCAGAAATGCGTCCTGTTGTGCTTTGTTGAAGCGATGGATCTCATCTACGAAGAGTACAGTGCGAATCCCCATGCGGCGGCTATCTTCTGCATGCTTCATTACATCTTTAATCTCTTTGATTCCGCTGGTGACCGCACTGAAATTGATAAAATCTGCTTTGGTTCGTTCTGCGATGATACTTGCCAGAGTGGTCTTGCCTACGCCAGGCGGCCCCCAGAAAATCATAGATGATATCTGGTCGCGTTCAATGAGCTGGCGGAGCATCCTGCCCGGGCCGAGCAGGTGCTCCTGACCCACGAATTCTTCTAAAGATGAAGGGCGGAGACGGCTTGCCAGTGGTGCAGTCCGTGGCCGGTCATCGAATAATGACATCTGTTCCATTTGTAATTCCTCCAATCTTGAATCTACTATACATATAACCTTACTAAAGATGTCTCCCAGCTTCAACGAAACTCTTCTTAATTATATTCTACCACATCGAACTGATGTTCGCAATCTTCTTTTCCTTTATAGGAAAGTTCTTTGAACACATTTTTATTAAATAGCAAAAAACTTTTTTGCGAATACAATAAATAAAAAAGGTCTTTTATGCGTGAAAATACATTTGGAGCCATATTTTCTGAGATATTAAATAAGATGCGTCCGAGTGCTGTGGCATGGATCAGAGGCAATGAAAGTCAGCCACAGTTGAATGGTGTAGTGAAATTTTATGACACGGGTTATGATGGAGTACTGGTGGAGGCGGAGGTGTTTGGGCTGCCCAACATTCGCCGAGAGGGTGCCACCAACTACTACGCGATGCATATCCATGAAAATGGAGACTGTACGCCTCCCTTTGACCGGACGGGGGCACATTACTCAAAAATGCCGGCAATGCATCCGCAGCACAGTGGTGATCTGGTGCCGCTTTTGGGAAATCAGGGGTATGCCTGGTCGGTATTTTATGACAGCAGAATTGCCATTGAGGAGATTATCGGGCGCTCTGTAATCATCCATGCCCAGCCAGATGATTTTACCACACAGCCATCCGGAAATTCAGGTGAAAAAATCGGGTGCGGTGTCATTTATCTGGAAGAAACAATGAACAGAAAAACATCTACCTGGTAAATGTTTTCCAGGTGGAAAGGGGTGTGGTGCTGTGGTAGAATATTTTATAAGAAGCAATATCTACCGGGGCATCTGCAAAGAGGAGTTTTTTCTGGCAGACGCCGCACCACACAACAAGGAAAGGAAACGACAGATGACAAAATTAATGTTGGTTCGACACGCAGAATCCATTTGCAATAAAGAAAAGATATTTACAGGTATGCTTGATGTGCCACTTTCTTCCAATGGAAGTGAAGAGGCGAGAGTGGTTGGAACCAGTTTGAGAGAAGAGCAGATCGACTGTGTTTTTGTGTCATCTTTAATCAGGGCAAAGGAGACGGCGGCAATTATTCTTCAGGAGCACTACAATTATCATGGGTGGAGGATACCACTTTTTGTAAGGGATGGCGCTCCACTTGACTGGCAGCGTTATATTCCGGTGTGGGAAGATTCCCGGCTGAATGAGCGTTATTATGGTGTCTGTGAGGGTGAGAAAAAGGCCGAGATGCGGATGAAATATGGCGATGATGCGGTTGACAGCTGGAGGCGTGAATGGAATGCGGCACCGGATGGCTCCGAGTCGCTAAAGGATGTCAGCAGCAGAGTAAGAGTTGCACTGGAAGAAAAGGTAATTCCAATGTTGCAGGAGGAACGCAATGTTCTGGTGGTCTGTCACCAGAACCCGCTGAGAGCATTCAAGATTATTATAGAAGAAATCGCACCGGAAAATGTCAGTGAAATTGAGTTTGAAAATGGGGCGTGTCTTCAGTATGAGTACCGGATGGGGAGATTCGTATGGTAACTGTGCGTAGAACGGAATTATGCATTATGTCAGCAGAGCTGGCAGCCGCTCGCAGCAATTATGCTGGAGCATAATTGAATAAATAAGGAAACCCAATAATTAAGTGAAAGACATTTATCATAAGAAATGTGATACAATAAGGAGCGCAGTTTAACCTCATCAAGGAAGTCCTCCACTTCAAGTGTGAAGAACACTAAGTGTTGGGTGGGGACTTGCTTGTGTCAGTTGCCAAGCATGTGTAAATTGATCCAGTGGATCATTTTCAAGTAGGAGTTCAAGCTCCTACTGACAAGCAGCGTAGCAGCTATGAGGTTATGAGCAGGTAGCAAAGCGGATTGCGAATATCCGTTTTGACAGCAAACGTCAATATTTGACATTCAGTGAAGGGAAAATGATGGAAAATAAAAAAGGAAAGAACATGGGAAATAGACCCGCAAATAAAAAGGATGATAAATGGAGAAATAAATCCAAGATTAAATCAGAAAGAGGAGCGGAAAATAAATTCAAAAGCAGATCGGGAAAAGCCATAGAAGAAAAACCAATAAAAAAAGTGAGAAAAGGGGAATGTCCTTACATGAAAAAATGTGGTGGATGTAAGTACCAGGGGATTCCCTATGAACAACAACTGAAAAAGAAGCAGGACCTGATTAATGATTTGATTCGTCCATTCTGCCAAGTGCATCCCATTATTGGAATGAAAAATCCTACGCATTACCGTAATAAGGTATCGGCAGCGTTCGGCAGGCTTCGCAATGGAACTTACATTTCCGGTGTGTACGAGGCGAACAGTCACCGAATTGTTCCCATCGAGAGCTGTCTGATCGAGGACCAGAAGGCAGATGAGATTATCGGGACTATCCGTGGAATGTTAAAATCATTTAAAATCAGAACTTATGATGAGGATACAGGGTACGGACTTCTCCGCCACGTATTGGTGCGTGTAGGAAAAACAAGCGGACAGGTTATGGTAGTTCTGGTAACAGCATCTCCGGTATTTCCGTCAAAGAATAATTTTGTGAAAGCACTGAGAGCAAAGCATCCCGAGATTACAACCATTGTACAAAATATAAATGACCGTAATACCAGCATGGTTCTTGGGAACCGTGAAATTAATCTCTACGGAAAGGGATACATCGAAGACGTGCTCTGTGGATATACATTTAAGATATCCGCAAAATCATTTTACCAGATTAATCCGGTGCAGACAGAAATCCTTTACAAGAAAGCGATTGAGCTGGCGAAGCTGACCGGAGAGGAACGTGTGATTGATGCGTACTGTGGAATTGGGACCATTGGTATTATCGCAAGCAAGCAGGCAAAAGAAGTAATCAGCGTGGAGCTGAACAAAGATGCGATTCGTGATGCACTTTGGAATGCAAAGAAAAATGATATCAAGAACGTAACATTTTATCAGGCGGATGCGGGGAAATTCATGACGCAGATGGCGGAACAGGGAGAGCATGCAGATGTGGTGTTTATGGATCCGCCGCGAAGTGGAAGCGATGAGGCATTTCTGGAATC
>JAQVCP010000025.1 GCA_028689735.1 Hespellia sp.
GAGAAATGATTCTCATAAAATAGAAAAAGCGACAAGTTGCCATTCCAGACTGCCTTGTCGCTTACGTGATATTTTATACTTTTGCATATAAAATGTCAAGTTTTTTCAATTATGCTTTTTTATTACTCTTTTTTATGCAAGCCCTTTTTCTTCCAGGAAATTCATCAAAAGTGGTTTTTCTTCATGAATTCGTCTTGCTCTATACTGGAATTCAATAATGGTAAGTCCTGTAAATACAACTATCAGACCAACCATAACCAGGACAGATGGTAAGATACTTTCACCACCGCTGATTGTACTTCGGAAGGCATCTACCGTATAGGTAAATGGAACCCATTTGTGAATGACAGATACAAAGGAAGGTGATAACTGAACCGGATATGTTCCGGCTGATCCTGCAAGCTGGACAACCATAAATACCAGCATCAAGAAGCTTCCAACCTTTCCCAGTGAGCTGTTAAAGAAGTACATCACCGAGGTAAATGCCATAGAGGCCAGACATGAGAATGCAACTGTCTTTGCCATCTCTACCGGAGTAAATCCATCGAAAATATGAAGTAAAACAATCAGCATAACTCCCTGTAATATCGCTAGTGGATAGAGGATCGATGCCTTGCTTGCCCACCATGCAAATCCTGATTTTAATTTTCCGCGGTACTTGGTCAGAGGATACATCAGGCAGAATGCGAGGCATCCAACCCATAGACCGACTGACATCATGTATGGTGCCATGGCATGGCCGTTATTTTCCACTGTTGTAATCTTTGTCTCGTGATCCGTTACCGGTGCTGCAAACATATCAATATTATTGTCAGAAGCCTGTGAATCTTTGACCTCTTCTGCACCATCCTTCAGACTGCTCGTCAAAGTATCAGAACCATTGGAAAGCTTTGTCAGTCCACTGCCAAGTTCCAGCGAACCATCGTATAACTGTGCAGAACCATCCTGAATCTGTCCTGCACCATTTGACAGCTGGGCAGAACCACTGTTTAAAGTCGTATTATTTGCAACCAATTGACTGGTTCCGGAAACTAAAGTGTTTGTTCCATCCTTGAGCTGGGATACTCCGTCTGCCAAAGGTCCCGATCCATCTGCAAGCTGCTGTGTTCCATTGGTCAGCTCACTGCTGTTGCTATTTAGGCTCTCTATACCTGCGGTATAGGCTGTCACGCCGCTGCTTAATGTCTCTGCTCCTTTTGCAACACCATCTGCGCCATTTAACAGGCTGGAGTCATTGGCATTGAGCTGATCGAATCCGGCATTCAGCTGTTTTACACCTGTGGCCGCTGCTGGAAAGGATGCTGTTGCTGTTTTTAAAGTGCCCAAAGAATCTGCAGCAGCATCGAGTCCACCGACAACCTGCTGTGTTCCATTATTCACCACCTGAGATCCATCATACAACTGAGCCACTGCTGTCTGGATTGTGCCTATATTTGCAGTGATATTCTCATTGGCACTTACAGCACCTTCTTGTATCGTTGTCAGATTTGCTGCAAGACTATACATGGTTCCGCTCAATGCCTGTACATCTGCCTGGATACTGGTCAAATCAGCCGGACTTGTTGTAGATTGTACCGGTGTTCCTGAAACAACCATATCACTGTTTGCATCTTCGCTCAGTTCTTCTACGGTTGTGAGATCAGCATCTGAACCGATCAATGAATTTGCAATATCGGATAACGCGCCTGCATCCACCATTCCATTTTCATCTGCTGAGGCTGCCAGATCACGAAGCTGGTTTGCTGCACTGTCCATTGCGGCTGCGTCTGAC
The DNA here is from genome assembly GCA_028689735.1 of Hespellia sp. GTDB lineage: Bacteria > Bacillota > Clostridia > Lachnospirales > Lachnospiraceae > Hespellia. The sequence goes on from JAQVCP010000025.1 coordinate 1,772, forward strand.
GAAATCTTGTCATTGGCTGCATCAATCTGTCCATTTGCTTCTGCAATCTTTGCATTTGCATCACCGATTGTTGCAGCTCTTGCCTCATCAGATTCTGAAGGATCCACGGAAACTTCCGTTGCAGCGGTTCCCATTTCCTGCAGTTTTCCCGCAAGATCACCGCAGATTGTTAATGCCTCTTCGACATTTCCTCCGGCATCCATCATAGCCTTTGTTGTGGATTCATCGGGACTAAGGTCAACATTTGCCAGCGTAGTATTCAGCGTCTTCAGTCCATTTTGTAAAGTCTGGGTTCCCGCTGATAATTGAGCGGCTGATGTGGCTCCTCCGGAAACTGCATCACTCAGCTGACTGATACCGCCGGAAACCTGTCCCAGTGATTCCAGGCCACTCAGCTGACGGGCGCCGTTTGCAAGCTGATCGACTCCATTTACATAACCGGTAACTCCATCGCTTAATGCAGCACTGCCGGATGCAAGTGATGCTGTTCCAGCTGTCAACATTGGTGAATTGTCATGTAATTGAGCAACTCCACCGGTATACTTCTTTACGCCGTCATTTAACGAATGAATTCCGGTAACCAGTATCGGTACTTTGTCAACTAGCTGAGATACTCCGTCATTGAGCTGCACGGCACCACCAGCGACCTGGTCCACGCCATCTGTATAGGCTGCAATCCCGGCTGTCAGTGTATCTGCACCATCTCGAAAAGTAAGCGTACTGTCCGCAAGCTTCTTCAGATTTTTAGAAATTGTCTTATTTCCATCGGATGCTGTGCCCAGACCATCCTTAATCTCACCGGAACCGTCTGCCGCTTCCTGCATTCCATCGCCGACTGTTGCAATCTGGTCAAATACTGTCTGAGTGTAAGTCTTTGTGACTTCCTCTGTGATGCTTGACTTGATTTTTGAGAGAGCTGTTTCACTCAGTTTTGAAGCAATGTAGTTTGTTCCAGGATTTGTCGCATACTCCAATTCCATCTTTTGTGGATTCTCATCCATCAACGTTGCTGCATTTCCAGAGAAATTCTCTGGAATTGTAATTACCATATAGTAAGTACCGTTTTTGAGTCCCTGAGCTGCAGCATCTGCGTCTACAAAGTTAAAGGAAAGCGAATCATTCTCTTTGAGATTATCAATCAACTCGTCTCCCACCTGCAGCGTGCTGTCATTGTACTTCACACTCTGATCTTCGTTGACCACTGCAACCGGCAGATTATCCACATTCCCGTATGGGTCCCACATAGATGCCAGAAATAATCCGGCATAAATCGCAGGTATGGCTGCAATTACAATGACAACTAAAAGCAGAATCTTATTGTGAAGCAGGCTTTTCCATTCTTCTTTTAACATTTTGTCACTTCCTTGTTGTTTTTTTGGGCGAATGCTCCTCTGTCAGGAAAATGCAGTTTTTGTTCAATAATCACATTTTCTATTACTAGACATGATGTTGATTTTCTTGACAAAATGAATTATACTAAACAAGAAAACGAGTTTCAAGCATTAATAACAGCACTTATGTCTTATATTCGACATTTGATTCTCATTTGTCGATTATTATCCATAAATGATAAAAATTGTCTATTACATGCTGTTTTATTATGGTTATTAAGAATAGAAAATGAGGGATGAACATGACGAAAACATTGGATCGAAGAGTTCGAAAAACAAGAGCGCAGCTGCGGACCGGACTGGCAAAACTTATGCAGGAAAAAAGTGTGAGAGAAATCACTGTGAAAGAGCTGGTCGATGCGGTAGATATCAACCGCTCCACCTTTTACCTGCATTATTCGGATATTTACCAAATGCTGGATTCTATAGAGGCAGAACTTGAGGCCGAAATCATGGAAGCCATCCAGACACATCCGCTGAATCCTGTCGATAAAGACACCTCGCCTTTTGTGGAGCAATTTTTTATCATTCTTGAGGAAAACCAGGATATCTGCCGTGCACTCCTTGGTCCACACGGTGATATGACCTTTGTTGCCAATATAGAAAAGATTATTGCGGAAAATGTTATGAACAAGGATGTTTCTCTCTCCAACAAAAATGTACTGGATATCGCATATGCCTCTGCTTTCTGCCTCAGTGGCTGTGTCGGACTGATCAAGACCTGGCTCAACGGCACGCTCAAAGAATCGCCGCATCACATGGCCGAGTTAACGCACACCTTAATTACACATACCACTCGTGAATTTGTCGTGCGGGCCGCTATTATAACGCAATAACCTGATCCTGAGTCCCCGGGTTCTGATCAGTGATATTGCAACAGCCCAGAGGACTGATCTTTCTCCAATAAATATAGCTTATGAAGAACATCAGTCCTCTGGGCTGAGTTATTATGATTCCGCTTCCACTCTTTGGGACAGGGATTCGATATATTCTATGATTTTTGAAGATTCTTTTGTATCTTCTTTCAGGATTCTCTCCAATTTTTTATTGGCCTTGTGATAATTTTTATTCTGGAGCAAAAACTCATGCATACTTTCTGGATCTTCCATCCATTCAAAAGATTGATACAGTGGTCTCACCTCATCCAGTGATGTAATCCCCTGGATAATATCAATTACAGGAAATAAAAGTCCCACACAGCTGCCTTGAAGCATCCGCATATATTGCTCTGCTTCTTCCAGTGTTTTTTCCTGTGCATTGATCTCAGCAAATAAATTTTTGGCAAGAGTCTCTACGCAGGAACACATCCTTTTATGAAAACCGATCAAAGCATCCATATGAATATCTGTCCATCGCTCATTGCAGGAAACCAGATACGCATAACCACCTTCAATGACTCTCTTTTCACAAAACAATGCTGTCATCTGCTGGTCTTTTGCCAGCCAGGTGACCCGTTCCTGCTTTGTTAACCTTCATTTATCTTTTTTTTCTTTCTTTGCCTTAATTTTTTCTTGTTTCTTGTTTTTCTTGTCTTTTTTTGTTTTCTTCTTGCCGTCTTTTTTATCGCCTTTTTTATCAGACTTCTTGTCTTTTTTATGATCCACTTTCTTCTTGTGTTCCTTATCTTTCTTCTCAGATTTTCTGGTCTTCTTTTCATCGTGAAATTTCTTCTGAGCTCCTGACTCGGATTCTTTGGTCTTATTTTCTGTAGTAATATGTTCTGAAACCATTGCTTCCCCGGCTTTTGTCTCAGCATCCTCTGGTATAATTTCTACTTTTTTTGCTTCTTCGCTCATCTTTTGTATCCCCCTTGATTACCTCTATCGCTCATTTTCGTGTTTTCATATTGTACATCCCGAGCTAAAAATAATCAATACAAATAAAGCAATGTAAAAAATATTCACATAATGTTCTCATTTTTTTTACATAGATTTTACTCTGAGAATTCCGGAATCACTCCAACGCCGTCAAGAATGATTCTTGGCTGGAACGGATAGTTCTTGATGCTTTCCAGGTCAGACACACCGGACAGAACAAGACAGGTGTCAATTCCCGTTTCAATCCCTGCGATAATGTCTGTGTCCATCCGATCACCGATAATCGCTGCTTCCTTGGAATGCACGCCAAGGAGCGAGAGTCCTGTCCGCATCATGAGTGGGTTTGGCTTTCCCACATAATACGCCTGCTTCTCGGTTGTCATCTCAATCGGAGCAACCAATGCCTTGCAGGCCGGAATAATTCCACGCTCAGAAGGACCTGTGACATCTGTGTTTGTTCCAATCAGCTTTGCTCCGTTTTGCACATGATGAACTGCCTGACAAATCGTTTCATAGTTGTAATTGTAAGTTTCACCGATAATCACATAATCCGGATTCACATTGTTGATTGTAATTCCTTCTTCATGAAGGGCGAACAAAAGCCCTGGATCCCCGATTACATAAGCTGTACAGCCAGGTTTTTGTGAGCTCACAAACTTTGCTGTTGCAAGCGCACTTGTATAAAAATGACTCTCGTCAACCTCAACTCCCATTCGTTCAAGCTTCTGCTGCAGCTCTTTTGGCGATTTTCCGCTCCCGTTCGTCAAAAACAGAAATTTTTTATTTTCCTGATACAGCCAGTCTACGAACTCTTTTACTCCGTCCAGCAATTGATCTCCATGGTAAATAACACCGTCCATATCAATAATATATCCCAGTTTTTCTTTAAATGCTTTCACTTCTTTCTCCCTCCATTTTATGAATTCGATTTCTATTGTCTCATATTGTCAGCCTCCAGGCTACCAATCTCAGGAAAAACTTTCGTTAATTTTATGTAAACCAGAAAGCTTTGAAATATACGCACAAATCATGTCCACCACGCCATCTGCTCCCAGCCTGCTCTCATCGATACACAGATCGTAATGACCACCAAATCCCCACACCTGCCCCGTGTAGTATTCATGGTAGGATGCTCTTCTTGCATCCGTCTCCTCCACAAGCTGCTTTGCTTTTCCCTGGGAAATATCATGCGCCTTTGCAATCTGCTCCACCCGGTAATCCAGTGTTCCACACAGGAAAATCCGGATCACATCCGGCTCCCTTTCATACACAAAATTGCTGCATCTTCCAATGATTACTGCTGATTGATTTCCCAATGTAGTCGTGAGCGCCTTTATTGCCGTATTCTGCGCCATATTCTGGGGGAGATTCGCTGCAATTGCTGTAAGAAAAAGATTGGTCTCCTTCTCCTCGAAAAAGCCTGGATACCGCCCCGCCATGCTGCATTTTTCTGCCAACTCTCTGATATGTTTTTTATCATACAACGGTAATTTAAAACGCTCCGCCAGCTTTTTGCCGACAAAATCTCCCTGGCAGCCACACTGCCTTGCTATCGTAATAATCATAGCTTCTCTTCCTTTCTGCTACAGTACTTTCTTCGAAAACATTCCATTCAAAACAATAAATGCCATCTGCCATGCTGCTTGGTATTGTTATAGAAACATTCCAAAAATCGATGCTCCAACAACAGTCAAAATACCTGACACGGCAATCGACAGCGAACTCATTGCTCCCTCGATTTCACCCAGCTCTATTGCTTTCGCGGTACCGATGGCATGGGCTGCCGAACCAAGGGCAATTCCCTTCGCTATAGGTTCCTTAATATGGAAAATCTTCAGAATCATTTCCCCGAAAATGTTGCCCAGCACCCCGGTAATCACAATCGCCGCTACTGTTATTGTAACATAGCCCCCCAGTTCTTCTGAAATGCCCATTCCAATTGCCGTTGTAACGGATTTTGGAAGAAGGGTAACATATTCCTGATGATCTAGTCCGAACAAAAGTGCCAGCACAAAGATTGTAAATAAACTGGTAAATACCCCCGATATAATTCCAACCAACACTGCCTTGTAGTTGTCCTTCAAAAGTTGGATCTGTTCGTATAATGGAATCGCAAGGCAAACTGTTGCCGGGGTCAGAAGCCAGCTCAGATACTTGGCACCTGTGTTATACGTGTCATAGTCCACTCCCGATAAAAGCAATAAAACAATGGTAAATAAAATTGCAAGAAGCAGGGGATTTAAAAATCCAAACTTAAATTTTTTCTTTAAAAACATGCCAAATAAATAGAAAAAAATACTGATTGTTACACCTGCATATGCTGATACTGTCAAAAAATCATTCATCGCTCAAATCCTCTTCCTTTTTTCTTGTATGCTGCACAATCCACTGGGAGCTAAGCCCGCTTACCGCCATAACAGTAATAAGTGAAACAACGATAATGACACTAACCGGAAGCAGCATTGGCTTTAAGATTCCCCAGGAAGTCATAAGACCGACTCCCGCCGGAACAAACATCACCGGCATCACCTCAATTAGAAAGCGCCCGGCTTCCAGAATATCCTGCACACGGATCCATCCGATCATTAAGGATAGAAAAAGAAGCGCCATCCCATAAATGCTTGCCGGAATCGGCAAAGGCAAAAAAAAGTTCAGCGCTTCTCCAATAAACGAATAAAGTAAAATAATTAGAAACTGTCTCAAAATCTTCATGTCATATTCTCCTGTATCTAATGTAATGTCACTCCATCTAGTTTACCCTTTTTTGTATAGAAGTCAACCATGCAATCTTAACCAATTTTTCCCTTCATCCTATAGAATCCTTATTACAAATCTGTATCCTTTTCAGTGGAATGCACTGCACTCCATTGTACCACACATATCATTCTTCGCTTATCATTTGTTCACTTTTACACGATATTAGTCTTGCCATAATAATTTCTTCGATTCTCTCTGCAATCGCATCAATCGTCAGATTGAATTCTTTATCAAACCAATGAATTAGAATCTGTGTCAATGCTCCGCTGAAAAAAGCGATGGTATAATCCGGATTTGTTTCGTTTTCATTATATCTTTTAAATAAATCAATTTGGGGAAGGTACTGTTCGAACATATCTTCCAAATAATATGTGAGCTTGTTGTCTATCAAGATCTTTACAAAACTTTTCTCTTCCTGAAAAAATGTAAAGAACTGCGCAGCCATTTCTTTAACAGATATTTCTTTAAAATCTGCACATTTCTCCTTAAATGTCAAAAACAGACATTCGAAATGATAGGCCATGATTTCATCCTTCGACTCATAAATCTGATAAAAAGTCTGCCTGGAAAGATCTGCTTCTAAGCAGATATCTTTTATGGATATTTTTGCATAAAGCTGATTTGACAGCAGCCGAATCAGTGCTTCCCGAATCCATTCTCTGGATTTTATAGCAGATGGATTATTCCCCTGATACATATATCCTCTGTCTCCTTTCAAAAGTATTACATAATCTCAAATCTGTATGACTTGTTTTCAGAATATTGACTCATGTCAGACTTTATTTTATGCTAAACATTGACACATGTCAACTTTTTAAAAATTGTGTCAAGTTCTAATTTAAAACTTGACATGCAGTGTCGGATCATTTTCGAATAGTAAATTCAAGATGGACTGATATTCCAAAGGAGGTATTTTATGATTATTTTTTTAACATTATTATCTGGAATTGGATGGATGATTGTATATGAAGAGTGTATCAGGCTTGGATTCAAGCATAAAACATATGCCATGCCATTCTGGGCTCTTGCACTAAACATTACTTGGGAGATCATTTACAGCTACTCCGATATTTTTCTTGGCGCTCATGGCCCTCTGAGGGGCATCACGGCTGCACAGGCAGTTGTAAATGTGTTCTGGGTGTGTCTGGACTGTGTCATTTGCTATACCTATTTTAAATATGGCAAGAAGGAATGGCCACAAAAAATATCTGGAAAGCTGTTCGTTCCATGGAGCCTGCTGATTCTTCTTTGCAGTGGCCTGCTTCAGCTTGCTTTTGTCAAAGAATTCGGTTTTGTTCTTGCAGCTGAGTATTCTGCGTTTTTACAGAATTTGTTAATGTCCCTTCTGTTCATTCACCTTTTCATCTCAAGAAAAAATATGGAAGGACAGTCACTGCTGCTTGCCGTAGCAAAATGGATTGGGACCCTCGCGCCCACCATCTTGATGGGTGTGATTCACTTCAACATTGTAGTTCTGACAGCAGGATTATTCTGCTCTGTATTTGACATTATTTACATTATTCTGCTAGTGAAAGAGAGGAAGGTGCATCGTGAGTAATGTTCTTTTAAAAGTCGCCTGGAAACTACTTGGACGCAAGGAATTGCATATAGAGAAAGATCTGTGTGTAAGATGTGGAAAATGCTATCAAACATGTACGCATGGCGCAATCACTCAAAATGAGGATAAATCCTATGAAATCAACCGTGATAACTGTCACCGCTGTAATCACTGTTTAGAGAACTGTCCAAAGAAAGCAATCAAAATGGGATGATGCAGGTTTGTGTTAACCACATATATGCATAAAAATACCACCTGATAAACATTACATTTATCAGGTGGTACAACACCGATAAACAATTTCGTCATGTCATATTCTCCTGTATATGATGTAATGTCACTTAATCTAGTTTCCCCTTTTTTGTATAGAAGTCAACCATGCAATCTTAACCAATTTTTCCCTTCATCCTATAGAATCCTTATTCAGTTTTAAAAGCATCTCTCATCAATTCTTTTATACCCGCCTTTTCCAAGTGTCTCATCCAACACCACTCTTCCAATAGAAACACGTTTCAAGTAAACTACATGACATCCAAGCCGTTTCATCATCCGCTTCACTTGATGCTTTTTCCCCTCGAAAATGGTAAGGTAACCGGAACTTACCTCTTCTCTGTGCAGATTACGTTTTACCGCATAACACCCCTCTTGCCGCATTTGCTCCCTGAGCACACTATATTTTCCTGTTGTCAGCACCTTGATTTTTGCAGGGATGGTAATCTCACCATCACCAATGTCCATACCTGTTTCAATCCTGCGAATTTCCTCTGCGTCAATCCTTCCAAATACCCAGAAATAATAGGTCTTTTCCACATGATGTTCCGGATTCATGAGCAGATGGTTTAATTCTCCGTCATTTGTAATCAGCAGAAGTCCTTCCGTATTCTTATCCAGCCTGCCCACCGCAAACAATCCTGTCGTGTCAATATCAGTCAGATAATCAAATACGGTTCTGCAGTTCTCATCTTGCTTTGCGGTGATACAGCCCTGTGGTTTATAGAACATGTAGCAGACTTTTTCTATATTGGACATTTCCTTTTCCTGATACATAATCTTATCCTTTGACGGATTTACATCGAATGCGGGAATACAGATTACGTCCCCGTTTACCCGCACATCCCCCCGGTATATATATTCTTTTACTTTCTTACGTGTACCAATCTGTGCCAGTGACAGGTATTTGTCTAATCTCATTTTTACAACCTCTTTATGTATGTCAAATGCTTTATATTCCGCATCGTTGTCTTCTACTATCTTCTCTTATAGATCCGGTAAAATTCCCTTACCTGCTTATCCAAAATCTGCAGTGCTTCTTCATCCTTTTCTGGACTGGCCGCATATTTGCTCAGCAGAAAGAAAATGGGTGAATAGAAATACACGGCCATGACCTGTGGGTCAGCATCAACAAAGATATGTTCCCTGCTCATCTGTGCAAACAGCGCAGTCTGATACGTAATACTGTCCTCCAGAAACAATTTCCGGAAAACCTCATAAACTTCCGGATTCTGGAACTGTTCAATGGTTCCCATTCTCCAGAATCTGGATACGAAGGAATCTCTTAGATAAAATAAAAAGATTTTTTTGCTGAACGCCACCAGCGTCTCCTCATCAAATGTGGCATAGACCGCCGCAGACGCCTTCATATCATTGTCTGCCGGCAATCCGAGCGCATCTGACATCCTCTCTATGTGCTGCTTCATAGTATCCACAATGGTGTCCAGTATCTCCTGCTTGCTCTTAAAATGCTTGTACAGAGAAGCATCTCTGATTCCCACTGCATCTGCAATGTTCTTTACACTTGTTCCTTTAAATCCATTGACAGAAAACAAGGTCAGTGCCTCTTCTACGATTCTTTCCCCGGTTGTCATACGACAGCTTCCTCCCGTTCCCTGCTCTCTTGGCAAAATACTTTCACCGTCTCTTCCTGTTCAAACAGCACACAGCCGCCCCGGTGTTCCGTTATCAATGTTCCACTGTCCTGAAGCCTTCTAAAAAGTGGGGAATCCAGTGCCGCTCTCAGAGATACATCCTTTAGGCTGGTATCCGAATAGGCCGAAAACGGGCACGGCTCTGCACCGCCGCAGGCATTGATATGAAAGAACCCCCTTCCCGCGGCCAGACATCCCCCCGAGGTTTTTTCGTCCCCCGGAAATGATACAAAGACCAGCTCCGGATATTTTTCCCGAAGCTTCGTCAGGCGGTTCTTCATGAACGTACGGTCAGCCTCATCCGGAGCAAGCTCTGTCGTATCGGAGTTTACCGGAACATATTCCACATAGACCACGGCCTTACAACCTTTCTTAATCAGGGACTTTAAAAAGATATCGCCCATCACTTCCTGCATATTATCCTTCTGTACAGTCACCGAACTTCCAAAAACGATTTCTCTTTTCTTCAATTCATCCATGTCCTGAATGAGTTTATCGTAGGTGCCCTCTCCTCTTCTACTGTCTGTAATCTCCTGCTCTCCCTCTATGCTCAATACCGGGAGCAGATTTGGATTCGCGGCGAACAGCCTTATGGTTTCTTCCGAAAACATGGTTCCGTTCGTGAACACAGGAAACAGGATTTTTTTATGTAGACCGGCTGTCCTCAAGACATCCTGGCGAAGCATGGGCTCGCCTCCTGCAAGTAGGATGAAGGAGATGCCAAGTTCCTGTGCCTCATCGAATATGTGGCCCCACTCTGTCTCCGTGAGCATCCGGTTCTTGTCGTCAGCCTCGTCAAAGCAATTGTGGTTTGCCCTTGCATAGCATCCCTTGCAGTGGAGGTTACAGCTTGTCGTAATGCTGGCAATCAGAAATGGTGGGATATGCTGTCCTTCCTCCTCAAATCTTTTTCTGAGACTGTTCGCCTCCTTATTGTGATTCAGGTACTGTAGCATAAAAATACCTGCTGTCGGATTCTTTAACGATGCCTTCCAGATTCCTTTTACAATACGTTCCACCCCATTGGTCAAATAGGATTCTAAATGAAATTCCGCCATGATATTCTCCCTTCCTGTTGCAAAATGCTCCTAAAAAGAAAACAAGCTAGTGAATACTAGCCTATGCGTTCATCATAGGCTAGTATTCACTAGCTGTCAAGTTAATTTTTGAAGTTGTTTATAACTTTTTTATGACTTTTTCCGGAACACCGCCGACAATGATATTCTCCGGTACATCCTTTGTAACACCAGCCCCTGCTGAAAGGTAGCGTAGCTGCAGGATGTTCATGAGCAAGTAGCAGAGCGGATTGCGAATGTCTGCTTTACTGTACAGAGGTAATGTGAATTGTGAGAGTCCGCTTTACTGAAATAAATACGAGGAGAGGACAAAGATGGAACTCAAGATATTGCAGAATTTTCTTACTTCACCCCTTTACAGATTGGAATCAGCATCAGCAAAACAACAATTCCCACCAATCCGATTACAATTCCTGCCACCATATGGCTCCATACCATCGTCATACACATTCCAATGCCAAGTCCAAGTGCCCCGATGATTGCGACCACAGTCGTAAGAACTGCTTTTCCTGTGATTTTAATTGACTCTTTGTGCTCCATTTTTCTCCACACAAACACTGTAGCCAGTGCCATTAACATGCCGGCGCATCCCATGATGACACCCGGCCGGAATGCATTCCATTCCGAAAGTGTTGCCATGCACATTCCCAATGCAAAAAACACACCACTTACTGTTCCCATTACCAATGCTGTAAAATTACTCTTCTTCATTTTTTATACCTCTTTCCATTTTCTAATATTTCTGATGAGTTGCCGGTTTTTTCTTACATTTCTGTTTTTTTCGCTGCTTGTCTTTCCTTTGTTTCTTGTGCAAGACGTTTTCTTGCATCCTCCACGGACTCACCGTCTCTCGTCAGATACTGATCCACAAAGGCATCTGCAATTTTGTTATATCCTCCGACTGCCGTGTCCTCGATTTTCTGATAGCCTCCCACTACAGTTTCTTCAATTTTCTTGTATCCGCCTGCCACTTTTTCTGCAATTTTTTTGTTTGCAGCAACCAGTTTTGATTTTGCCATTTTTGATTTTCTCCTTTTCTTTGAACATCATCTTGTTGATAGGTATAGAATACTTCAAGATTGTTTCTAAAATATCTGAGTTATGTTTGAGAATTATTAATTGTAAAAAAAGAGCAACACCTCTTTGTGCTACTCTCATTCCGTCATATAAATCCCCTAGTCTAAATCAGAAGATTATGTCCTTTTTCACAGATTTCATAGATTTCCTCTCTCTTCGCTTCGATCATCGGCTCTAATTCCTGTGATTTTTTCAATATCATCCTTTTGTATAGGAAAACAGGAAGTGCCCATCCTGCAAATCCCGGAACAGCTAATAGGATGCAGAGCAGGATAAGTGGCGGCTCATGTGTAATCGCAAAGGTGGAACATGCCATAAATGCAGTTCCCAATATTCCGGTGATCAGGGAAATTACGGTCGCAGTGCCCGTCTTTGACGCCTCCAGAGCGCTTATCTGCTTTAAGCAGTCCTCAAAATATCTCTGCAGTCTTGTAAGCTCTGCTTTATTCATGATTTTCCGGTCCCTTTTCAGGCGGAGCACTGTATTTCCTTTTCTCTCACTTTCCATCGGTGCCTGCTGTCTCTCATCCATCTCCCAGCCAAAGTTCTCATATCCATCCAGATAAAAGGACAGCTGACTTTTTTCCACCACCAGCTCTTTATATTCGTAACCGATATAGTGCTTTCCCGTCCCGTTGATTTCATGCATAGTCTATCGCACCTCCTTTTTCGGCAGTGTAACAATAAAAGTCGAGCCTACGCCCTCCGTACTTTTCACCGTAATGTCCCCATCAGATAATTGAAGTATCCGCAGCACTAAAGCCATACCGAGTCCATTTCCCTCTGTTGCATGACTGGTATCGCCCTGATAAAATTTATCGAAAATATGATTCATCGTAGTTTCACTCATGCCACAGCCAGTATCCATAATACTAATTGCCACATCCCGTTCATCCGACATCTCTTTTATGGTGATTTTCCCTCCGGGGTCTGTGAATTTCACAGCATTGCTGAGCAGATTGTTCCACACCAGTTCCATGAGGGTGGGGTCGGCCTCTATATAGACCCGGTCTTCCATATCAATCTCCAGCTCAATCTGTTTTTCTTCCCATTTCTCTTCAAACTGAACCACACAATTGCAGAATTGTTCGCAAACGTCATAGGTAACCCGATCCGGTTGAATCTTTTGCTTTTCCAATCGGTTCATCTTCAGAATATTTGTGATCAGATCCGACATCTTCCTTGTATAAGCAAGAATCTCCCTCACTGACGCTTCCTGCTTCGCCGACAAGCCGCCTTCAGCCAATAACAACTGCGCCTCATTGGAAATCACAGCCATCGGCGTCTTCATCTCATGGGATACATTGGAGAAGAAATCGGTTTTTAACGTCTCCACACTTCCGAGTTCCTCTACCATCCTGTTAAAATCCATGATCATAATATCCAGATAATCCAGATTTTCCGGAGTGTGCAGCGGTGCTACATAAACAGAGAAATCGCCATGTGCCACTGCATCCGTGGCTTTTGCCAGTTCTTTCATCGGTATTTCATAAGCTTTTCTGATCTGCCATGCCGTAAAAAACGTGAATCCACCAGCAATCAGAAGCCAATAGCAGATTACAATCGTTGTTTTTGCTATGCCGCTGAGACTGCGGCCCCAGGCATTTTCATCAAAAAATGTTACAATTCCCGTATGGATTCCACCGACCAATAATATGACCAAAAATGTTGCCAGAAATATCACGACCGGGAAATGTGAGTTTCTTACACCTTTTCTTTTCATAAAAGCCCCTCTTTGACTACAGACTTATATCCCAATCCTCTCACTGTCTTGATTTCAAATCCATCGCACGCTGAGAACTTATCGCGCAATTTTGTAACATACACATCAACCGCCCGAAGACTTGTCTCGGTATCCACGCCCCAGAACTCATCCATGAGCTGTGCCCTGGTAAATGTCTTATTCGGATAGGACAACAGTTTGTATAAGATGTTAAATTCTCTCGTAGTGATCGGCAGTTCTTCATTATTTACATGCGCCGACATTGCATCTGCATCCATGACAAGATTTCCTACGGTTAGTTTCCGTTCCATTTTCACATTGGCTCTTCTCAAAAGAGCACGTACACGCAGGATCAGTTCTTCTAAATCCACTGGTTTTACCATGTAATCGTCTACTCCGAGATGAAATCCTTTTTGCTTGGATGGAAGATCGTCTTTGGCCGACATGAATAAAATCGGAATGTTCTTGTCCACCTCGCGGACCGTCTGCGCAAATTCAAAACCATCCACCTCCGGCATCATGATGTCCGAAACAATCAATTCAAAGAGATTGTTATACATTGCCTCATATCCCGCCTCTGTGCTTAACGCTCCGGTTGCCTGAAATCCACTGTTATTTAGAAAAGAGCACACTGTTTTGTTTAATACTGCGTCATCATCTACTACCAATATATTAATCAAATGGTTCCTTCCTCTCTTTCTCTCATTTGTGTTTTTCATAGCATAACACAGGATTGTTTCAGAATTGTTTCAGAATTGTATAATTTTTTCAGTTATATACTGATAAACTTCCACCGGAACCATCGGTCTCATTCTGTCAAACGTCCCATCCGCAATACATTTTCTTACCACTGATGCACTAATCGGCAAGTCATTCCATGTCTTTCTCTCAATCTCAAAGACTTGTACCCCATATTCCGGTAATATTTTTTTCATTTCTTCGTTATACGTTCTGGTCACGGTACAGCCAGGCTCTGTTCCAACAAATCGTTTTGTAATATGGAGCGAAACCGCAATCTTTTTTGCGAACAACTCCAAATCCAGCTGACAATTTGCTTTCTGTCCCTGTTTGCTGTCTTTAAAAAAATAAGTTGGAAACGTGGCGGACGATATCATGTAATCTGATGTCCAGTGCAAAATAATCCGCTCCATTCCCACGATACCTCTTCGGACCATTTCATATCGTTCCTCTGGTTTAAAGGTACTTCGCTCATCCGATAATAAAAATACATGTAAATAATCACACTGCTCCAGTGCTTTTTCAAATAAATATTTATGGCCATACGTAAATGGATTGCAGTTGGCAATTACTGCCCCTGTTTTTTTATTTGAATCGAATGCCTCTTCCGGTGTTTCCTGTCTTATCTTTTTCAGGAAATTTTCAAATCCATTTTTCCTGTTTTCCATAAAAAGAACTTGATCCGTCTGTAAGATTGTATAGAATCCCATATTCGAAAACAGGACATCATTTTTTGGTTTTGTGTAAATGAAAAGGTGGGTTCTGCCATGCTCGTACTCGTATTGGACCAGTTCCGACAATATCGTCGCTGCCAGCCCTCTCCCCTGATACGTCTCATCAATTGCAACACATTTCATAACATTGCTGTCGACCGATCCTGTTCCTATGATCTCAGAATCTTCGCTTAATATACAAACAGAAAATTCAATTCCCTCATCATATTCCAACTCCATTTTCCGCAAAAAAGCCTTTAACTTTTCTAATTCATTTCCCTTCAGCGGTGCACCTGATAAAATCATATTTACCACCTTTCCAGAAGAAATATCAGAAATATAGCTGTTGCAAGTAAGTCAGCACACCCTCCTGAGCTGATATTTCTGCTAATATACGTTTGATCCATCGCGTACAGTTTTTCTACTGCACCCTCTGCATAGGCTCCGCCTTTTTTCAAAAAATCCGCTGCTTCTTTTTGTACTTCCAAAAGAATGCCTGGATCATGACGTGATAATACATTAGAGTCTTCCACTTTGCTCATCAGCACAAATAATGTCTGTAGTTTGATACTGTTCCATTCCTTCTGTTCTTTTAGACCGCTTCGAATTGTTGGAATTGCATACTTTACTACAGTCGCATATCCGGATATTGCTTCTCCTCTGATGCCAAGTGTTCCGTAATTCTTTAAATTGACTTCTCCATGACTGCCTGGATTATTTGTATTGATACAGGATATCTCTTTTGTCAGGATCTCGGTGACCATTTCCCGTTCTGTCTGAATCAGATCGCGAAGCGAAAGACGCTTTGCTTTTTCTCTCAGGCATCTGCCCGCTGCTGCACAAAAGATACCCACTGTAAATATCAAGCCTTTGTGCGTATTTACTCCATCTGTTGCCTTATACATTGCCTTTTCTGCTGTCATTCCTGTTTTTCTGATCGCAGAAAACAATTCTTGTGGAGTACAGAGCAGGGAATATCCCTGCTCTGCCATATAAGTAAAATATTCCCGAAGCGCGTCTGCACTTCTTTCAAACGTTCGGATATCCATATCCTTGTGAGCTCCATTTGAGTAAAAGTCCACAAGCCCGGGTTTCGGCGTAGTATATACTTCTTCCATTAATGCCTTCCATGCAATCCTTCCTATTTCTGCGGCAATACTGCCGGCTGCACTTTCTGCAAACTGACTTTTACTCATATGATCCCTCTATTCTTCTGAAAATTCGAACGGTTTAATCTGGCGAACCACATCCATGATTGTTCCATCGCGGCTTTCAATAACTCCAACGACCCGATCTTCAAATTTCACTCGTTCCGGTTCTCCGGTGATGGATTGCGCAATCTCACGTAACTCTTCGATCGTTTTAAACGGCAGGTCCACATCTTTCATCGCCTCGATCAGATCCGTACGTTTCGGATTGATCGCAATTCCATAATCTGTAATTACCACATCCACACTTTCTCCCGGCGTAGTGACCGTTGTCACTTCTGTACAGATTGCAGGGATTCTTCCCTGCAAAAGTGGGGTGATCACGATGGCACACTTTGCTCCTGCCGCAGTATCCGGATGTCCACCTTGTGCACCTGTGATGACTCCATCGGAACCGACGACAACATTACAATTGAATTTCTCATCCACCTCAAGTGCAGCTAAAATCACAAAATCCAGTTTATTGACTACTGCACCTTTATTAAATGGATCCGCATACTGTCCGGCACTAATTCTGAAATGTCTTAAGTCTTTTACAGATTCTACAGCGTCTAAGTCAAAATCCTGCGTATCAAGCAGGCAATCCACCTGATTGTTGATCAGCAAATCACACATCGGCTTGGTCAATCCACCGACACCAAATCGCATATGTACATTTCTTTCTTTCATCTCTTTTGCTAAAGAGATCGTCGATGCAATGGACGCACCGCCCACACCGGTCTGATAAGAAAATCCATCTTTAAAATAAGGTGAGTTCACCACAAATTCTGTACAATAATCTGCCATCATCAGCTTTCTCTGATCTGTTGTTGGTTTCGCTGCTCCGGTCGCGATCTTTTTTGGATCTCCGATGGCATCGACTTCCACTACATAATCCACTCTTGTCATACTGATGTGCGCTGGGAAATTTGGAAATGGCACTAAACAGTCGGTAATAGCGACCACTTTATCTGCATGCAGTGAATCGGCAATTGCATAGGACAATACTCCACAGTTACTGTTTCCTCCAATACCACGGCAGTTTCCATAGTCGTCACAAGTAGGCGCTCCTATAAATGCAATGTCTATTTGTCTTTCTCCCGTTACGAGCGACCGGACTCTTCCTCCGTGGGACTGCATCACAGCCAGCCCTTTTAATTTCCCGTGTGATATCGCTTCTCCGATTTTTCCTCTCACCCCGGAGGAATAAATATTGGAAATTGTTCCATCCTCGATATATGGTACAATCGGATCATGTGCTTTTCCCAGTGAGCTTGCACAGATCGTAATGTCCCTGATTCCCATCTTGTGAATTTCTTCCATGACCATATTTACAACGTAATCGCCTTCTCTGAAATGGTGGTGAAAGCTGACTGTCATGCCATCCTTTATCCCGCATTTCACAAGTACATCGTGTATACCGGCCACAAGCTTACTGCCATCAGAATTAATCACTGCCTGCGTCAACGGACCATGCTTTCTGTATGTATATCCGTCAAAATGGTGAACTCCCTGAAATACTTCTTTTCCGGTTTTCTCTAAAATTTCTTCTGGAATGTCTCTCCCTACTGCATTAATCATCTAATAATCCCCCTTTATATGTTCCGGATGCTTTTGCAAGTTCGATTGTTCTCTTTGCACCATCATAAAAAGCTATGTCAATCATTTTTCCGTCCACTGTGAATACACCAATTCCCTGTGCTTTCTTCTCATCGATTTCACGCACGACTTTTTCTGCGAAGATAACTTCTTTCTCGGACGGGGTAAATATCTTATGGACCGTGTTGATCTGCCTTGGATTAATAATTGACTTTCCGTCAAATCCCATCAAATGAATGGTCTCAACGTCTTGTTGAAATCCAGCCATATCATTCATATCTGTATAAACTGTGTCAAAGCACTGCACCCCTGCCGCTCTCGCCGCAATGACCATGTTCTGTCTCGCGCCCATGAGTTCTATTCCGGTTCCGGTTATACGTGTCTGGAGATCCTTTGTGTAATCTCCACCAGAGAGAGCGATACCAAACAATCTTTCTGACGATTCACAGATATCAAGTGCTCGCATGACCCCACGCGCAGATTCGATCGCTGCCATGATCAAAACACTTCCCGGTTCACGCCCGAACTCCTTTTCCGATTGAATAATCACTTCTTCCACGGTCTTTACATCCTGTGCACTCTCCGTCTTTGGGATTCGGATGGAATCACACCCTCCTGCAACTGCACATCTGACATCTTCTCTCCAGAATGCTGTCTCGAGTCCGTTGATCCGAACCACTTTCTCGCACCCTCTGTAATCAATTGTCTGCAGTGCATGATATAGAGAAAAACGTGCAGCATCTTTCTGGTTTTCTGCGACAGCATCTTCCAGATCCAGCATAATAGAATCCGGCTTATAAATATAGGGATCCTTAATCAGTCCTGGTTTTTGTGCATTCAGGAACATCATTGTTCGTCTAAGTCTTTTTTTATTCGGATTCATGATCTAATGGCACCTCCCCAAGGTAAATTTTCAGTCTGCTCTGCAGATCGGTACACAGCCGCTTCAATTCTTGCACGAATCGTGCAGTCCAGCGCGCCTTTGTCCACAATTGCCAGTTTTACATTCTTTACGTCTAAATTTTTCAAAGTATCATACGCCACTTTGCGAATCTGGTTTCCATATTGATTGATCACTGTGCTGTCCAGAGAAAATTCAATCGTTCCCTCTCCTTCTTCTACAGTCACTTGACAATCACTCGACTCCAGTGTTCCTGCCATTGCCGGTTTTTTGATTTCTATCATGCCTTTTCTCCTTACTTTGCTGATATATTTTTTCGTTCTTTATTATAATTAATTAAACATCCTGCCTTTACAATCATCTTCTCTTCCGGTGTCATCTCTGCAACATAAAGAGAAATTTCTTTTGAACTTCCATCTTTTATTACATACGCTTTGATATTCTGCATATCTCCGTCGAATACTTCTCGAATGCCCGGTATAAATATGTAATCTCCTATTTCAAACTCCGGTTCTTCTTTCATCTGGAATGGGATCATTCCCCAGTTCATAACATTCGAGCGATATCTTTTTGTTGCATATTCTCTGGTAATATTTGCAAGACCACCGATTACTCTCTGGCAGCTTGCCGCCTGTTCCCTTGCTGATCCATCTCCCGGTTTCACTGCATAGATCACGCTTCCAACTTCTGTCTCTTCCGGCTTGATTTCTGACTCACCTGGAATTGTACGAATTGTATGATATACATCAACAAGTTCCTTTTCCGTTTCAAATACATCCGCGCCGGAAATTCTTGCTTTTTCGATCTTATCGACTTCTTTTGAGCGGCCTACGTATTCCGGATCTCGTCGCGAAAGCGTAAATTCTGCTAATCCCAGCGGATTTGATCGGTACGATGATGTTTCTCCGGATGGAATCAGTTCATCGGTTGTTGTTACCGGATCTAATATTTTTGAGCAGACTTTCAATAATATATTATCTGTCAATATACTCATTTTCGGCCAGTCTTTAATATTCGGTCCATAGACCAGTTCTTTCTTTTCGTTCCCTTTTTTGAATCCATAATAAATTCGATTTTTGTATACAGTATCGTCAAACGTATATTCTGGAATGTCGCCCCAGCAGTCAAACTCTTCCGCCGATGTAAGGATTCCCTGATTTGCCGCTGTAGCTGCGATTGATCTTGCATCCATCAGCGCAACTGCCGACATTTGGCCATTGCCCGGCTTTGATCCTTCTCTATTCGGGAAGTTGCGAGTCGTATGACGGATACTGAGTCCATTATTGCAAGGTGTATCACCAGCGCCAAAGCATGGTCCACAAAATGCAGTACGGATAATTGCTCCTGCCTGCATCAGATCTGCCGTAATTCCTTTTCTTTCCAAATTGATGAATACCGGTTGTGAAGAAGGATATACTGCCAGAGAAAAGTCTCCATTCCCACAGTTTTTTCCTTTAAGGAGATTTGCCGCCTCCACAATATTGGTATAATTTCCACCTGCACAGCCTGCAATTACACCCTGTTGAATCTTTAATCTTCCATTTTCAATTTTATCTGTTAATGAATAGTCTGCTCTTCCATTTCCGATATGCGCAGCTTCTTTTTCTACTTCCCGTAGAATATCATCAAGATCTGCATTCAGCTCATCGATCTCAAACGTATTGCTGGGATGGAACGGCAGTGCAATCATAGGCTTAATTGTACTTAAATCCACATAGACGCAGCCATCATAGTAAGCCACATTCGCCGGGTTCAATTCCTCGTACGCGTCTTCTCTGCCATGACATGACAAAAACTCTTTTGTATCTTCGTCCGTTTTCCATACAGATGACAGACATGTGGTCTCTGTTGTCATCACATCAATGCCATTTCGGTAATCTGTCGTCATTGAGGAAACGCCCGGTCCAACAAACTCCATCACTTTATTTTTTACGTATCCATTTTTAAATACTGCTCCGATAATTGCCAATGCAACATCCTGCGGTCCTACCCACGGATTTGGTTTTCCGTCAAGATAAATCGCAACCACTTCCGGTCTGCTGACATCATACGTATCACACAAGAGCTGTTTAACAAGTTCTCCGCCACCTTCGCCGATTGCCATCGTTCCCAGCGCTCCATACCTTGTATGAGAATCAGACCCCAGAATCATCTTTCCGCATCCGGCATGCATTTCCCGCATGTACTGATGAATAACTGCAATGTGCGGAGGAACATAAATTCCACCATATTTTTTTGCGGCTGACAGACCAAACATATGATCATCTTCGTTAATTGTTCCCCCGACTGCGCCAAGGGAATTATGACAATTTGTCAATACATACGGAATTGGAAATTTTTCCATTCCGGATTCTTTTGCCGTCTGGATAATTCCTACAAAGGTAATATCGTGAGAGGCCATGGCATCAAATTTAATTTTCAGTTTTTCCATATTGTCTGTTGTGTTATGTGCTTCTAAAATGGAATAGGCAATGGTTCCTTTTCTTGCCTCTTCCCTGGAAATCTTTTCACCGGTCAGTGATTCCGCCTGTGCCTGTTCTTGCACTAACTGCCTGCCCTTTATAAGGTACACTCCTTTGTCGTACAACTTAACCATTGTGTTTCCTCCTTCAATCGCGAACTCTTCGTTTTCTGATATCGTCTTTTTTGTTTCAGCTCACTCCTGCATGATCTGAAACGATTTGCATAATAGATTTGGCTTCCTTTGACTTCACTATATAACCGTCAGCTATTAAATTCAAATATGCAAAACCATACCAGACCATCGGAAAATCCGATAGTAAAAAAGAAAGGCCCACCGGACCTTTCCTCATCTTTCTGTCTTAATTATTCTGATATATTTCTCTTACTACTTTCTCAAGTTCTTTTGCTCCCTTTGAATGATATTCATTCGACGGATAACCAATTCCCAAGTTCAGGAACTGTCCTTCTTTTCCAATTCTTAAATATTCTATATTGTCATACCTCTCAGCACAGGACTGATAGGTGAAAGCCAGCCCAATCCCCTCTCTTGCCATGGATACAGCCATTGCAGCCGAAATATTTTCATTTTCGGAGTGATATTTCATCTTTTTCTTTCGAAACATATCTCTTCCAAAACTTCCCAGAATTGTATCATATCCGCTTAGAACAAAATCGTACTGTACCGTATCTTCAAGCCCCACCCAGTAATTTGATGTTCCGTCTATGTGATGTGCATATTTCATTAGCGGATGATCTTTGTTCGCTACGATGAGTATCTCATCTGATTTTAGCTTTGAGACCTCATTTTTCAATTTAACCGTTGGCATTGCAACTACTGCCAGATCAATCTGTCCATCCAGGAGAAGTTCTTCCAACCGCATACTATGCTGCTCCACAACTTCCACTTTTACTTTTGGATATTTTTCATTAAAGCTTTTTAATATTTTAGGCAGTAATCTCAGACCGCGAAAAGAACTGATTCCAAATATGACCTTCCCCGCCGTCAGGTTCTCATTATCCCACAATTCATTTTTTGCCCGCTGGTATTCCAGAAGCATTTCCCTGGCATGATCGATAAAACATTCTCCGCTATAGGTTGTCCGAATCCCTTTTGAAGTCCTCACAAACAGTTTTACTCCCAGTTCTGCCTCAAACTGCTGCAGAAACTGGCTGAGTGATGACTGCGCCATATACAATCGTTCTGCCGCTTTTGAGATGTTCTTTTCTTCTGCCAGAGTGATCAAATATACAAATTCCTTCATTTCCATATTACCAATATCCTCCTATCGTTTTTTCCGATACATTCTATCGTTTTTTCTTCGTTGCCCCGATATCTATTTTTATTATAGAATTTAATCAAAGATTTGGCAATCCTGAACAAAAATAAATTTCAAAAAAAGAAAGGAGTATCAAATATGAACAAAAAGATATTAGAAGGTGTCATTGATATGCATGTTCATTCCAATCCCGATGTACGTCATCGGGCCTATGACGATTTTGAGTTAATGGAGGCTGGGATTCGTGCCGGTGCGCGCGCTATCGTGATAAAAACTCATCAGGGAACAACTGTGGATCGCGCATATCTGTGCAACAGACATAACGAATTGACACATCATGGCACGAATAATTTTACCATGTTCGGCGGAATCACCCTGAACCGGCAAATGGGAGGCATCAATCCTTCTGCCGTAGAAAGTTCCCTTAAACTAGGGGGGAAAGTCGTCTGGCTGCCCACACAATCTGCGAGAAATACATTTCAAAAAATGAATCAGCCGGCGTTCAATTGTGTGGATGTCATTCGTGATGGAAAAATCATCCCCGAAATGAACGATGTGTTCCAGCTTATCAAAGACTATGATGTTGTTCTTGGTACGGCTCACATTTCTCCTGAAGAATGCTTTCGTGTTGTAGAAGCTGCCCGGGATGCCGGTGTTGATAAAATCGTCATCACACATCCGGAATGGTGGTTGGTGGGGATGAGTCTGGAAGACCAGGTCCGAATCGTAAAAGACTATGACGTCATTCTGGAACATTGCTTTGCCCAGCCAATGGGCGGGGGAACATACAAAAGTAATCTTCCGATGAATATAGAAGCGATCCGGGCATGTGGCTATAAAAATGTGATGGTCTGCACGGATGGCGGGCAGGTAGAAAATCCATTTTGGGAAGATGCTCTTGCTCAATACATCCAATATCTTGCTGACAATGGTGTGCCTGAACATGAAATATATCATATGACCCACACCATACAACAGAATCTCTTAAACCTAGATTCCTAGTCTCACAAAGGAGAAAATATGCTTAGTTTTATTATTGTTGCAGCAATAGCGATTGCTGTTATTATCGGATATAAAACCAACTTCAACACAGGATTTTTTGCTATTATTTTTGCGTATCTGATTGGTGGTTTTGCCCTAGGATTATCACCAAAAGAAATTATCGGCGGATGGCCGGTCAGTACCATGTTTGTTATTTTTTCAGTATCTCTTTTTTACAATTTTGCACTCGTGAATGGAACCCTGGAAAAAACAGCACGGTATCTTCTTTATGCTTTCCGCAGGTTTCCCGGGCTTCTTCCTTTCGCTCTTTACTTTGCAAGTGCGGGAATCGCAGCATTAGGTGCAGGTTTTTTCACTGTTATGGCTTTTATGGCTCCCTTACTCTGCTTATTTGTGATGAGGCCAAAATGAACAAGCTGACCGGTGCCGTTGCTATTAACTGTGGTGCACTCTCAGGCGCTAACTTTATGACGAGCGGAAGCGGCATTATCTTTCGTGGTCTGATGGATGAAGGCGGTTATTCAGATACCTCGTTCCGTTACTCTGCGATTATTTTTATTGCAAGCGTGGTATTCTCTCTGCTTTTAATTTCTTTCTTCCGTTTCGTACCTAAAAGCAGCCGCAGCACAGTTCAAAATACTTCTGTGACCAGGCCAAAGCCTTATACCACTCTTCAAAAGAAAAATTTGTATCTCATGCTGATTATGATTTTAGTAGTCCTTATTTTTCCGGTATTACATATTGTGGCTCCTGATGTTGAAATCATCACATTTATTAACAGTAAAATGGATGTAGGTCTTGTTGCGATTGTTTTTTCTGCTATTGCATTATTTATGAAGCTGGCACCTCAGAAGGATGTGCTCGCGAAAGTACCATGGAACACGATTATTATGATCTGCGGCGTCGGAATGCTGATTAATGTCGCAATCATCGCCGGTACCATTGATTTACTTGCCACTTGGGCCGGAAGCAGTCTTCCACTTTGGCTTGTTCCAATTGCATTTAGTATTGTCGGTGCTATCATGAGCTTTTTCTCAAGTACATTAGGTGTGGTCTGCCCGGCACTCTTTCCTCTGGTTCCTGCACTGGCGGCCACTACGGGCATCCATCCTCTCGTCCTGTTCTCGTGCATTGTAATAGGTGCTCAGAGTTCAGCTATTTCCCCATTTTCTTCCGGTGGAAGTCTGATTATGGGGTCTTGTTCGACCGAGGAAGAAAGGACACATATGTTTCCTAAGCTGTTGTTTCAAGCGGTACCGATCAGCATTATTTTTTCTACTGTTTTTAACATACTGCTCTCTTTTATTCTGTAAACATTTTCTTTAGATAAAAAGAAGCCATGAAACAAGATTTAAGTTCTTTCTTGTCTCATGGCTTCTTCTGATATGAATCCTTTATTTTACATAATATCTATGCCTGTTCTATATAATCATCGACCATCTCAAATAAATCATTCATTCTTTTTCTATCTGTAGATTCTGCATCTTTATCTTTTTCCGATATTACAGACATTGAGTTCAGCACGTATTCACCCCAAAAATGTGTTTGTACAGTATTCTGAAGACTTCTCATTTTATACCTCCCATTCGTGAAATATTTTAATTTTCTTTACATTATCAATATATCACTCCATGGTAATCGTTTCAAATATGCATAACCATACCATTCTATCGGTTTTTCCGATACTGATTCAAATCACACTCCACTTGGTGATCTCGCTTTGCATTTTTTCAAGTTCATCCTAGAAAAGGGGCATGCCGCTAACGCGACAGCCCCTTACTTACTTTATGTCCCACCTTTTGTATGATGCTCGCCACAGGCATATAAGCAGATATTTCGAAAGATTTAAAACAATATTTTGGCAAACTTTAATTTTAGTTTTTCTATCTACGTTACTTTGGTTCTGCTTTCATACATCCAATGGGGTGAATTAGGAAGCTTAGAGCTTCAAAACTCCGAACATAAGACCTGCCAGCAGACAAATGATGCTGACTCCCCATACCCAGAAGAACGATGCTTTGATATGGTCTTTGATTTCCACACCTGCAAGCCCGACTCCAAGGAATGTTGCCGGTACGACCGGACTGATGAATGTTGCACAGTTTCTGCATACCACCATGGCAATTGCGGTCTGCATCGGGTCCACGCCGAATTTATCCCCAACACCCATAAGTACCGGTAACAGTCCATAGAAGTATGAATCCGTACAGAATGCCAGTGTAAGTGGTACAGAGATCACACCAATAATCAACGGAAGGAATGGCCCCATTGCCTGCGGAATACATCCGGCAAGGATATTCGCCATATGGTCCATGATTCCCGAATCCTCCATCACGCCGAGGAACACGCCTGCTGCAAATAATGTTGATGCCATCATCATAGCCGGGCCGGAATGTGATTTGATAATCTTATTCTGTAATTTGGAACCATTATAATTTACAAATAAAGCAATTGCACAGCCGATCATGAAAATCAAATAGCTTGGAAGTGGTAAGAAGATCAAGCATACGATTACAGCCAGGGTCAGGATGATATTAAAGACAAAGAGCTGCGGTCTTGCTAATTCTTTCTCTTCCTCTGCCTCTTTTGCTTCCTCCGCCGTAAGTTCATGCGTTTCTCCGTCCGGCATTCCTGCTCCACGCTTTTTCTCAACAACACCCCAGAAAACTGCAGTTGCAAGAGCAATCACTATACCAACTGCCTGCATTGGCATTAATTTTGCCCAGAGCACATTTGCTTCTACTCCTAATACAGATGCTGCACGCATGGTAGGTCCGCCCCACGGCATCAGGTTCATAACGCCCATAGCGGTCACACAGATCAGAAGAAGTGTCGTCGGCCGCATCTTCATCTTTTTGTAGATTGGAAGCATCGCCGGAATCGTGATCAGGAATGTAGAAGCTCCGCCGCCATCTAAATGGCCGATCATTGCGATAATACAGGTCATGATCGTAACACCTACCACGCTGTTGCCGACACGTTTTACCAATGCACTGATGATCCGGTCGAACATGCCAACATCTGTCATGATTCCGAAAAACAGGACTGAAAAAAGAAATAGGCATGCGGTCGGGGATGTTCCCGCCACACCGCTTTCAATAAATTCTCCGATTTCGGAGATGGAATAGGTCCCTGTCGCAACTAAGATGATTGCGCTCACGGTTGAAACTGAGATAAAAGCCAATGCCGGTACTGTTACGTTTTTCAGTAACAGAATAATAATCATAAGAATGGTTGCGAACCCCAGCACTGCAAGTAATGTCTCGTTCATAATAAGTTCCTCCTTGTTATTTTATAAACTTATTATATTTTGACAATCTTACATGCTCACATTCTAAAACTTACACTCTATTAAGAAACTGCTTAAAATCCGTTAAGAAAAGAACGCCATATTACATGGCGTCCTCTTCATTCAATGCTCTTATCTTTTCCAGAATGCTTGCAGCCGATACCGGTTTCTCTACATATGCATCAATGCTGTTCTGCTGTATTGCTTCAATTACTTCCTTTTTCACCTGATCCACCATAAGGATCCGGATCATATCCGGATATTGATTCTGAATGGACATTGCAAAATTGATTCCGGAATAATTTTCTCCAAGGGTCTGGTCAATCAGAATGAACTGATACGTGAAATTCTCCAGAGCCTCTTTTGCTTCCCCTGGTGTTTCCGTCGCAGTAATTTCAATTTTAATACGCTCGAACTCTTTTCTCAAAAGTTCCAGGATTTTTTCATTATCATCCACGACCAGTACCCGCTTTGCACGGACTGTCGGGTGTTCTGCCTCGATCTGCTCCATTGGTCTATCTTCCTGTCCGGGCAGATAGATGTAGAATGTGCTTCCCTCTGACAGTCGGCTCGTCACACAGATATACCCCTTGTGCGAATGAATGATCTGTTCTGCGACCGACAATCCCAGTCCGGTTCCCTTTCCGGTCTTTTTCGTCGTAAAGAATGGCGTGAAAATCTGTTCCATCGTCTCCTGGCTCATTCCGCTGCCATTATCGGATATGCGAATGCAGATATAAGAATTCCATTCATTTGCAAGTGTGATTTTGTGTCTGTCTTCAATTTGCTCCCGCTCTTCTACCGTACCGAAAATGGAGAGCTTTCCTTCCTGGTCTTTCCCGATTGCATGAAACGCATTGACACACAAGTTCAGAATCACCTGCTTCATCTGTGTCTCATTTCCTAAAAACCCTTCCCTGCTAAATTGTTCATCCAGATCAATATGAACATTTACAGGACAAACAGAATTTACCATCTTCATCGTTCGTTTCAGCAGCTTTTTCACAGAAATAAAGGAGAATACCGTCTCCATGTTCTTGCGGCTCAAAGAAGATATCTGTTGAATCACATCTTTTGCACGGTCGGATGCTTCAAAAATCTCATGTACATAATCATATTCTATGGACTCCTCCGGAAGCATGTCCAGCAGCATGTCCGCATAACCCATAATCGGGGTCAGCATATTGTTAAATTCATGCGCAATACCTCCCGTCATCGTCCCCATGATCTGCAGTCTCTGCTGGTGGGTGATGACCTCCTCGCTCTGTTTTGTCTCTTCCAGCACCTGATTCAGATCGCGCAGATATTCGATTTCTTCCTGATTCTTCTTTTTCTGAAATGCCAGATAGCTAAAAACTCCTAGAAAACATAAGATGACCAGAAAGAACCCGGAGAAAATCACTCCAATTTTCGTGAATCCCGCAAAAATCGGATTATAGACTTCATCATAATCAATCACGGCCGACACGACCAGATAATCGTCCCCCACGTACGCCGGCGTATATGCCGAAATCTTTCGCACCTTCGGAAGACTGGGGTTCCCCCACCAGTAAGAATCATATTCCGCGACTCCGGTCTCTCCCGCCATCTGTTTTTCCGTCATCAGCTCCAGACTTTCCAGTTCATCTACCTGATAGAACGCTTCTCTTCCTTCAATGACATTCATCCCCCATTGTTCTTCCTCTGGGTGCATCACAATGACACCATTGGATGTTTTCACAACGACATAGCCATTGGTTCCGATTTTTATATTGGAAATAATATCGTCATAATATTTTCGGACGGAAACGTCAAGTTCCACCTGCATTCCGCTTTCTGTCTTTTTTGTAAAGACGAAATACAATCGGTTTTCTTTATCCATCTGCTCGCTGAATGTGATCCCGTTTCCCAGAGAACACATTTTGTAAGTATCCGTAAAATGATGCTTCTCCTGACCATATATGATGTTTCCTTCTTTATCTCTCAGTGTGACTTCATCCACATATCCCTTTCTATTGACAAGATATTGACTGATCTCGAATTTCATATTGTCCGGATTCTGCTGTTCTTCGCTGTATGCCGCACCACTGCAGAGCTGCTCCACATCCGCCGCATAGGTAGTGATCTCGTGCTCCAGGCTCGCAGCGATCGAATCCACCGTGTTCGACATCTGCTCTTTTTGCATGTCCAGAATGGATTGGCTGTATTCACGCCACACCGACCAGACGGTAAAGCTGAGTCCCCCGAGCAGACAAATGGCAAGCAAAATCCCCACATAGGTCCATATTCTTTTTTTAATTGTTTTCTTTTTTTTCATACCGAAAATCCTTTTGCTTTCATTTGACTCACTATCCACTTTATTATATAATATTCTATAATGTTTGTGAACAACGAAAAGGCGTGCTACGGGTTCTCTTTTGTACGCTATACAAATAAGAGGAATGAAAAATGGCAGATAAAGTACTTATCGTAGATGATGATCCTGCAATCTGTAAGTTATTGCAGAAAGTATTAAATAGCAACGACCTCGAATCAGATATTGTAAATTGCGGAATGGATGCTCTGAACATTCTCAATTCCCATACCTACGATGTGATTCTGATGGATGTTATGATGGAGGATATGGAAGGTTTTGATGTCATCAAGAAGCTGCGCTCCCGCGGCATTCAAACCCCGGTTATTATTATCAGTGGACGCAGCGAGGATTATGATGCTCTATACGGGCTGTCCATCGGTGCCGACGATTACATTACCAAGCCTTTCCGCCCGCTTGTTGTCGGTGCAAAAGTAAAGGCATTGATTCGCCGCAACAGCAATCAGGTGCTTTCTTCCAACAGCATCATTGAATGTGGTCGTTTTAAATATGACACAGATACGCTGCGGTTTTATAAGGATGGAGAAGAGATCATCCTCTCCGCCAAAGAAAACAGCCTGATACTTCTTTTTCTGAATCATCCGGACCAGGTCTTTACCAAAGAGATGATCTATGAGCACGTGTGGGGGAATACCATTGCCATCGATGACAATACCATCATGGTTTATGTCAACCGTCTTCGCAATAAAATCGAGGACGACCCGAGAAAGCCTCAATATATTCTCACGGTCCGCGGAACGGGTTATCGTTTCCGGGCCTAGCCAATGCAAACACACAAAAACTGCAGCTGACAACCGTTTTGATTGTCAGACCTGCAGTTTTTTTAAATAGTTTAGCGTGGTATCCGGCACCATCTTGCCTACTTCCATCCACTTTCTCTTTCGCATATTTTCGCGAACCACAGATGCACTGATGATTCCGGCAGCATTTTTCACGCGTGGGATTTCCTTCAATGCGATTCCATATCCCGGTAAGATTTCCTTCATGGTCTGGTTATACACCCCTGTCACACCACAGTCCGGCTCTGTTCCGACAAAGCGCTCGGTAATCCCAAGCGCCGGGGCAATACATTTTGCAAACAGTTCCACATCCAGTCCGCAGTTCGCATGACTTGCCTCCACCTTATCCTTCATAAAATAAGTTGGGAATGTTGCCGCCGAAATGATGTAATCCGAGGATTTGTGAAAAATAAGGTTTGCAATATCCCTGCTCCCCTCATATGCCAGCATAAACCGGTCCTCCGACGGAATGAATGAACGCTTATCCGATAAAATAAAGACATGTACATAGTCACACTGCGCAGAGGCCTGTTCCAAAAGATAACGATGCCCCAATGTGAATGGATTGCAATTCATAACGACCGCGCCGATCTTTTTCCCTGTTTCAAGAGCTTCTGAAGGCGTCTCATCTTTCATCTTTTCAATATATTTACGAAAACCGTTGCTTCGATTTTCCATAAAAAGAACGTTTTCATTTTCGATAATCGTATAAAAACTCAGGTCTTCAAACATGTCCCTATTCTTCGGTTTGGTATAAATAAACTGATGGACCTTCCCTTTTTCAAACTCATATTGGATCAAGTTCGACAGGATGGTACCGGATAGACCCTGTCCCTGACAGGTGGCGTCTACCGCAATACATTTTAATACGTTTTCCTCCACCGAACCGGTCGCAATGATACGGTAATCATCATCCAGTATACAGATACTGTACTCAATGCCCTCATCATATTCCAGATCCATCTTCTCGAGGAACTGTTTTAATTTTTCAAGTTCTTTCCCTTTTAAGGGATTTCCTGCCAAGATCATACGATACCTCTTTCATTCGTAAAACAGATTCTCGTTTTCCGTTTCACTTCCTGCCGTCCTTCAAAATTTATACTGCAGCAGATCATATACAAAAATTGTAACTGCAAGCAAATCTGCACAACCGCCTGCACTGATATTTTCTACAATAAAAAATGCATCCATCTGTTTCAGCTGTTCCACGGCATCCCTCTGATATGCTCCTCCATTTTTCAGAAATGTATCTGCACATCTATGGACCATCTCCAGGGTCTGTTCTCCTCTTCTGGATCCAATATTACTATCCTGCACCCATTTCATGAGTGAAAACAGCGTCTGCAGCTTTACGCAGTTGTAGTCCCTGCCATCCTTCATTCCACGGTAAAACACCGGCAGCGCATGCTTTCGCACCGATTCGTAACCCGATACGGCCTCACCTCGTATCCCTTCGATCCCGGTTCTCCGATACAGATTTTCACCGTTCGTTGTCTGAAGCTCCTGCTCCGTTTCTCTCAGGACACGCATTTCCTTCAGGAGTGTGTCCCGAACCAGCTTCTGTTCGAGAAAAAACAGTGTGTTTTCTGTCATCTGATACCCATGGCTAATGCAGTATCCCGCAGATGCTGCCATGATTCCCATAGAAAAAATCATCCCCTTATGTGTGTTGACCCCGCCAGTAGCCTGATACATCGCCTTTTCCGCTTCCATTCCGATTTCCCGGATCTCTGCGAAGGTATCCGCGATCAGTTTTGGACTATAAGCCCCTGTCTCACACATTTGAATCAGATACGGCGTGATCACATCTGCACTTTTTTGAAAGGTGCGCAGATCCATGTCCGTATGTGCACCGTTTGAATAACAGTCTACCAATCCTGGCTTAGGGGTCGTAAACACTTCATCCAGCATCGCTTTTTTTGCCAGTGTACCAATCGCAAATGAGATTTCACTCACAGATATATTCAACTTGTTTCCGGTCTCATATACATTCATCCTTCTGCGCTCCTTTCATTTATTGCCCCGATTACTCAGCAAAAGAAAATGGTTTGATTTCTCTCACAACATCCATGATCGTCCCGTCACGACTCTCAATGATCCCGACCACACGGTCACCGAACTCCACCTTTTGTGGTTCACCGACAATTGCATAAGCCATGTCACGCAGTTCCTCTATCGTACAGAATGGAATGCCCTCGACATCCTTCATTGCCTCAATGAGATCCTGTCGGAGCGGATTGATTGCCACACCATAATCCGTAATGACGACATCCACTGATTCTCCCGGAGTTGTGACCGTTGTGACATCGGTACAGATTGCCGGGATTCTTCCCTGAAGAAGCGGTGAGATCACGATGGTACATTTTGCACCTGCCGCGGTATCCGGATGTCCACCCTGGGCACCTGTGATAATACCATCCGATCCGACCACAACATTACAGTTAAAATTCACATCTACCTCTAGGGCTGCAAGAATCACATAGTCTAATTTGTTAACGAATGCGCCTTTGTTGAACGGATTCGCATACATTCCCGCACTAATTCGGAAATGCTTCTGGTTCTTGACTGATTCCACTGCGTCCAGATCGAAATCCTGTGTATCCAGCAGACAATTCACAAGACCTTTGTCCAGCAGATCACACATTGGCTTTGTAAGGCCTCCAACGCCGAATCCCATCTTGATCCCTTTCTCTTCCATAATCTTGGTCAGGGAGATTGTTGACGCGATGGACGCTCCACCGACACCGGTCTGATAAGAAAAACCATTTTTAAAATAGGGTGCGTTTGTCACAAATTTTGTACAATAATCTGCCATCATCTGTTTTCTCACGTCTGTGGTAGGTTTGGCCGCACCGGTCGCAATTTTCTCCGGTTGTCCGATGGCATCTACCACACACACATAATCCACTCTTGTCATCTCGATGTGTGCCGGGAAGTTCGGGAACGGAACCAGACAATCGGTGATTGCAACTACTTTATTCGCATGGTTGCTGTCTACTACCGAGTAAGAGAGTACACCACAATCGCTCTTACCGCCGATACCACGGCAGTTGCCATAATCATCACAGGTCGGCGCCCCAATGAATGCAATGTCCACAACAGTCTCGCCTGTGAGCAGCGCCCGGACACGTCCGCCATGAGAACGCATGGTAGCAAGTCCTTTTAACTTACCGTGTGAGATTGCTTCTCCGATTTTTCCACGCACTCCGGAAGACTGGATATTCGTAATCGTTCCGTCTTCAATCATCGGAACCAGTGGGTCATGTGCTTTTCCAAGGGAGCTTGCACAGATTGTGATATCTTTGATTCCCATTTTGTGGATCTCCTCCATCACCATATTAACGACAAGATCACCCTCTCGGAAATGATGATGGAAGCTCACGGTCATGCCGTCTTTGATTCCACATTTCACAAGTACGTCATGAATGGTGTCAACAAGCTTGCTGCTCTCATTGTCCATCAGGACTCTGGTGACCGGTCCATGCTTGATGTACTCTGTTTTATTTTTATAATAGATTCCCTGAAATGCTTCTTTTCCTGTTTCTTTTAAAATTTCGTCTGGAATATCTCTGCCTGCTTTATTTATCATCTTACATATCCCCCTTGTACACGCCGGAAGCTTTTGCAAGCTCCAGAACTCTTTTTGCTCCATCGTAAAATGCGATATCGATCATTTTACCGTCTACGGTAAACACTCCGATTCCCTGCGCTTTTTTCTCATCAATTTCTTTTACGACCTTCTCTGAGAAAATGATTTCTTTTTCCGTCGGTGTATAGACATCGTGCACAATCGAAATCTGTCTTGGATTCACAAGTGATTTCCCATCAAATCCCATCATCTTGATCATTTCGACTTCTTTTTTAAAGCCTTCCATGTCATCTAAATTCGTATATACGGTATCAAAGCACTGTACCTTTGTCGCTCTTGCCGCGATGATCATGTGCTGTCTGGCACCTGCAAGCTCTACGCCGCCTCCGGTGATCACCGTCTGAAGATCCTTGGTGTAATCGCCGCCACTAAGCGCGATTCCGAATAACCGCTCGGAAGCTTCACAGATATCAAGTGCTTTCATTACGCCCATTGCGGACTCCAGTGCCGCCATAAGAAGCATACTTCCCGGCTCTTTTCCGAAGGCCACTTCATCTTCTGCTACAGCAGCTTCAATTCTTTTTACATCCTCTGCGCTCTCTACCTTTGGAATACGGATTGCATCCGCACCGCCTGCAACACAGACACGGACATCTTCTCTCCAATGAGGTGTGTCAAGACCATTGATCCGGACGATCCTCTCTACTCCACGGTAATCGATTTCCTGCAGTGCATGGTATAAGGAATATCTTGCCGCATCCTTTTCTCCTTCTGCAACCGCATCTTCCAGATCCAGCATAATCGAATCTGGTCTGTAGATATATGGGTCTTTAATTAATCCCGGCTTCTGGCAGTTCAAGAACATCATACTTCTTCTCAATCTTTTTTTATTTGGATTCATTATTCGATCACACCTCCCCATGGCAGATTCTCTTTCTGATCATTTGAGCGAAACACAGCACATTCCACTCTCGCTTTTAATGTACAGTTCAGTGCGCCTTTGTCCACGACCGTAATTTTTGCATTTTGAACAGACAATCGATCTAAAGTTTCCATGACTACTTTTTTAATTTCATTTCCATACTGATGAATGACTGTACTGCTCAACTCAAAGTCAATTCCTTCCTCACATGGTTCAACCGTTACCATCGCATCGCTGGATTCCAATGTTCCCGCAGCCGCAGGTTTTAAGATTTCCATTTTCTACCTCCTTGATTCACTCTAAATGTTTTCGCTTTTGTAGCTTAAGTGAATCTTAAAACGGCAATCTTAAATAATCACACGCAATTTCTTAATATTTATTAAGCTAAGCGCAGCTCCCCGGTCACAGAATCCATAATATATCCGCAGATTTCAATGTTTTCAGGCATAAGCGGGTGATTTTTCAGAACATAGACCGTATCCTGGACCGACTGTTCCACACTGTCGAAACCACTCAGCCAGTTTTCAAAGTCGATTCCACTGTGTCGAATGATCTCGATATGCTTTTCTTTTATTCCACGTTGTTTCAGTTCCTCCAGCATCTCTTTTGCATTCAGCCCCTGCACTCCGCAGTCTGTGTGCCCGATCACCATGATCTCAGTGACTCCCAGCTCAACAATTGCTACGAGAAGACTGCGCATCACACTTCCATAAGGATGTGTGATGACACCGCCCGCATTTTTGATGATTTTTGCATCACCATTCTTGATTCCAAGTGCCGCCGGCAGCAGTTCGGTCAGGCGGGTGTCCATGCATGTCAGTATCGCAAGATGTTTGTCCGGATATTTGCTTGTTTCATATTTTTTATATTTTTTTTCTTTTACAAATTTTTTGTTATACTCTATAATCTTCTCTACCATTTCTTCTCCCTTTCTGCTTTCATTTTACCGCGGATACTTACAGCACAATTCCGAATGCTCCGTAAAAAATGATTCCCAGAGCTGCGGACGCCAGGATTACTTTTGGCACACTCCACTGCCGCTTTATAATCAGGAACAGCATCAGGATTCCGATGAATATTCCACTCACACTGAAATGATTATTAATATAATAATTTGAAATACACAGTGACATGATCACGGCAGCCAGCATTCCGATGCAGATTGGACGAATGACATACAATATATGTTCAAATACCGTATTATGCTTCAATTTTGCAAACATCGCCGCCACGATCATGGTCAGTGTATAGGCCGGCATAAGCACTCCCAGAACCGCAACAAGTCCTCCCATGATTCCACTGACCTGCATTCCTGCAAAGGTTGCACAGTTCAGCCCAAAGGGACCCGGCGTCATCTCGG
>JAQVCP010000026.1 GCA_028689735.1 Hespellia sp.
TTTTCAGTCAATATATCCGCAATATCCGTCATGCTATAACCCGATATAAATGCCAAATAGATGAAACGTATTGTTTTCGCCTCTTCCGGAACTATGACCAAGCGGCCATCTTTTGTATGTCTGTATCATTTACAATAATAACTTCAATGTTTTTATAAGTTTGTTGTAAAACACTCTTCAATGCTCTTTCAATTATCTCGGCTTCTCTATGATGTGTTGTAATAATTGCTGTAACTAAATAATCCATTATTTTTTCTCCATAGACATCGTCTTCTCCTTTAACAATCTTCTATCAATTTTCCCATTAGCATTGTGTGGCATTTGTTCTAATCTATAATATTTACCTGGATACATATATTTAGGTAAACTAGATCTTACCTTTTTTCCAATTATGCTTTTTAAATCTGTTTTAGCTTGATAAAAAAGAAGTATTTTTTTCTGTTTGCTATCATATGTACAACAACATTCTTCTATTTCTGGAATAGAGCCTATTATTGTCTCTATTTCACTTAATTCAATTCTGAATCCCATATGTTTTATTTGAAAATCTTTTCGACTTTTCCAAACAATGTTACCCGATTGGTCATAAGTGGCTATATCTCCTGTTTTATAAATAATTTCTCGATAATTTCAGTCGGACAAGTCTTGCCAACTTCCTTTACGTAAGCAACGTCACACTCACCTCTGACCTGCTTGCACATAGCATCGTCATCAATAATGATCGCGGAAAGCCAATAGTTTGGTTCAGTGCCTTCTACTATAGGATTCATCTTAATCGGCAGGCCTTTCAAGCCTTCTGCATACCTCTCGTAGACTTTCTTTTTCTGTTCGATGTGTTCTTCCAGATAGTCATACTGCCCTCTGATAACTCCAGCAATAACATTACTCATTCGGTAGTTATAACCAACCTCTTCATGCTGATACCATGCGGCATTTTCGCGGCTTTGGGTAGACCATTTTCTGGTTTTATTTGCGTCTTCTAAACTATTTGTCAGCAGGCATCCACCACTGGATCCAGTGATGATTTTCCAAGGCGTTTCGGTCTGATATATACTAGATATTGTGGTTTTTATGTACCAGCTTACTAAATCTGCCTCTTTCAATGGAATAGACGAGTAGTTTTGTTCAGATAATGTACTTTATTTTTGGCAAATAAAAAAAGCCTGCCTGGCCACTCTCCGCCTCGATTATTCCGAATCGAATTGGATCATAGCCAAACAGGCTTACCGCGTCTTCATATTAAATTGTCGTTTTGCTACGTGTGCCGCCACGTTGCCCCACAACCGCTTTTTCTTTTGTTCTTGAGTAAAACCCCCAACATCCTATAAACTCTCGCCACAGGGGCTTATAGGGGCTTACTTTTCAAGTACATATTACCTCTGATTTCAGATAATATCCACCCGTAGTATTCGACAAATATGTACTGCACATAATTGTGCAAATTAATTTATAGGGTCCATTTTCTCTGAAGCTGCACCTGATTCTTTATTCTGAAAAGAGCGCACTTCTCCCTTG
This sequence comes from Hespellia sp., assembly GCA_028689735.1. Lineage (GTDB taxonomy): Bacteria > Bacillota > Clostridia > Lachnospirales > Lachnospiraceae > Hespellia. Next base: position 1,516 of record JAQVCP010000026.1, read on the forward strand.
GAATTATTATCATTGCAGCCAAAATAAACAATCTGGGCATCAGAAAAATCGAAGGTAACCATATTCTTATCTTCCAAATACTCGCCTATCATTCGATAGGTATTATTGGGTTTCAGATTATTCAGTCTCATGATGTCCGTCACGAACTGAAGACTGGTAATTGTAAAATCTGCTTTTTCACCCGCATATATTTTTTCTGGCACTTTAAACGACATGACATTTTTACTGTTACAGGGGCCGAGAGCAATTGAATTATATTCCTCATTCATATAAATGCAAACGTGGCTCGGCTGTCCCAAAAGCCGGATAATATCCCTGCTTATATAAATTCTGTTCCGTCTACCAGATATGGAAATCAGTGGTTTAGAATTGTTTTTCCCCATTGCTTACCGCCTCCTGCTCTGCCAGACTGGTGGGCTGCTCGAACGGCGTGGGGACAGTTATCGCTGTCGTTTCTGGTACAACATTCTCCTTTTCCTCACCTGCCTGTTCCACCTTTGCGTTATCGGATTCCTGTGTTTGTTGTTCTTCTCTTTCTACTTCCTGCGTTTCCTGTGTTTTTACCACAGCGGTTTCATCTGTCCCACTGTCTTCTACTACACCGCCATCTGCTTGGAAGTAGTTAGAAAAATCTTCAAATAGGTTCATCTGCCTTGTCTCTGCATAGTCGCTATACGACATACCAATTTTACCCTTATATTTATCAGGGTAGAACTTGATATCCTTCTTCTTGATTTTTTTCTCACCAGTTTCTTCATCAATGTATTCTTCGTGCTGTGGCGAGAACATGATTGCTTCGGTCAGATCAAATACTAAAATAAGTCCGCGGGCAGACATACGAACCTCACCGAGCACTTTATATCTGCAGGTAGTGTCCCACTTCATGAAGGCACCAATCTTCACTACAAGGTCTCTGTTTGTAATCTGCTTATTGACCCACTTATCCTCTTTGTTCTTTCTTGCCCAGTCGATAGAGCAGCTTTCTTCCTCCTGGCATGGAACCACCGCCAGTTTATGTTTCTCTTCATTCACGATTGGAAGTATGTACTTTACACCTTCAAACATACGAACGCAGGCCATATTGAAATTCAACTGGCCATTTTTGATAGATACCGCAGGTTTATTAAGCATCGAGAACTGTGTTCTAGGAGGAATTTCATAACCTTCCAATTTTTCGTATTGTAAGTCCTGTCCGCTTTGTTTTCTCATATCAATCAGTTTCTGAATCAGATCTATCTCTATTGTTGAAAACTTTTGAGCATTCTGCTCAGGCCCGATTTTTTCATTTTCTTCTGCCACGTCTACTCCTCCTACATCGAGATTAAGAGCTGTTCAAGCTCCTCCTCTATTTCCTGTTTTGTTGGGATATGACCGATCAGGGGATTTTCTATTGCCACACCCTGTTTCAAAATATCCCTGTCTGTAATTTTGCTGATGGCATGATCTCTTTTGCACCGCAGTTCATAGCTCATACCAACACTGTGATTCCATTCTTCCGGATAGCCAAAAGCAACCCCAGTAAGTTCTGATTCAACATTTTCTTCTGGTGTTTCCTTATACGGAATATATGCAGTGCCCGCCGATAAACTATCATGGTTCGCTTCTAATTCTTCCTTCTGCTTTTTGCCCAAAATAATCTGCGGCTCATCCAGAAAAAAGAACATAATCCTGACTCCATTACGTTCTTTGGTAATGCCTCTGAAACGAAAATTATAATCCTTTTTCCAGCACATATTTTCATAGAGTGCTTTGGAAAAAGCTTTTGATGGCATGTTCTTTATTGCACTGCCATCTTCTTTTTCCCATGCAATGGCGCATTCTGAATTTTCATTGCTTTCCCTGATTATAATCGCCTGCAGAATCGGATGATAATACATCTCGATATACTTTGAATCAATGCGCTTATGACAAGCCTTATTGAACATGATTTTATTTTTTGATACCGTAAGGGATGGCATCAATGATGTAAGATAACCCACACCATAGGGTACCTGATATCCACTGAATCCCAGCTGAATGACATTACTATGATTCTTACCGTTCATCAAATCCATATAATTATGAATCTCGTTTAATTCCTCAGCTTCATAAACACTCCTGCATGCAACATGAAATGTATCATTGTCCATGCCACCCCAGGATGGAACTACATTGACAAATCCCTTTAATCCGCCCTCTGAAATAACCGTAAGATTCGCATATCCTGTACTATGGTTCACGGAACTTTTCGTTATACATTTGGCTGCTCTTGCAACGGCAGGTGACACGATTGCTTCATGATGTTCTGGAACATACGCGGAGCATCTGTCATTATTATTCTTTGCGACTTTTCCTTTTTTGTAGTTTACCACAATGTATTTCCTAGCTTCCAGATCACCCCAACGGCGCTCATTCTGCATAATATTTGCAACCATCGAGCTGTTCCATTCCTGACGTCCTCTCATTGTGGAACGCTGCTTTTCAGTCAGAATCTCTGCAATATCTCCTGTGCTGTATCCCGTAATAAATGCCAAATAAATAAAACGTATTGTTTTTGCTTCTTCCGGAACGATAACCAAGCGGCCATCTTTCGTATGCCGATAGCCCATTAAGTCTGCGACCGGGTATTGCCCTGTCAGGATACGCTGATCATAAGAAAGAATCATGCGTCTGCTTTTATTGGCTGACTCCCAGTCTGCTAAGAGTGCATGAAGTCCAAGTGCCTGGTCACTATCCGGATTTAATGTGTAAATGTTCTCAGTCTCAAAATACACGCCAACCGGATGGGACGGATTCATCGTTTTCAGTTCTGCTACCTGCTCCAGACAATCACTGACATTTCTTGCAAATCTGGAAACGCTGGCACAAATGATCATATCCATTTTTTTGAGCTTTGCATTTTGCATCATGCGTTTGAACTCGTCACGGTGACGCATGGAAGTTCCGGATTTTCCTTCATCACTGTAGATTTCCTGTAAATCCCAATTTGGAGAATTATCAATTTTCTTTGTATAATAAAGCGTCTGATTTTCTATGGAAGAAATCTGCTCTTCACTGGCAGTGCTTACACGGGCATAAACAGCTACCGTCTTATGTTCCCCGTCGTCCACACTCGGTGCAGGCTTTGCAGGACGGAAATATTGGTTTGCCTGATCAATATTATCTTTTACACGACCATAATGAGCATGTAAATCTTCTTTTCTCTGCTTTGTTTCGTTGTGCCTACTCTGCCAATCGGATGATGCGGGTAAAACCTCGACATCATCATCCGTTAAAATAACTGGTTCCTGTTCCCCTTTTATCTCATCCATGAAGTCTGCACCTCCTTCCTTAGTCCTCTAATTCTTTCATCGCCTTGGTGATATTGTTACACCAGGACTCATACTCTTTTGTTTCAAGATTTACATAGCTTTCTGCCATTTTCATTAAACTTTCTCGCTGATTTTCTGTATTACTGATGGTATCCATTCTCCGGTCATTATCATCCGTTTTGATATCAATTCGAAAAGGCAGGTCAAAGAGAAATTTTATAAGGAAACACATTTCTTCGCTATTTGGTGCCAGATACGCTCTTGTCTGCGACCAGATTAAATCAATTTTCCCTCGCTGGCAGTCCCTTAAGAGCCGTACCATCTCTTTCCTCTTATATAAGTGCTTATTTCCAGTAATATCAATATAAACGTCCACAAGTTTTGTATCAGCTTCCGCGTGGCAGCATTCCTCAAAATAAGCATGATGAAGAGCAACCGCACCCTCTCTATTTCGTTCCCATAGTTTTGCAAGCTTTACATAACCCGCCACGTTATATTGTTTACTCATTATTCAAAATCTCCTTCGTTCGAGGCAGGCTCCAGTACCATCGACGCATCTTTCTATAACATTTTATCCCCAGTAATTTTCTTGCATCCTCCGCCGTCTTATGACCAATACCTGCTTGACTCAGTTTCTGATAGATGTCAGTTGATGCCATGTCACCCTGCTCGAGATAACACTTCATCAAATATGCGGCGCGTTCCAGTTTTGTCTGAAAAATCGGAATATCTGTAATCTCTTTTATATCTTCCAAAGCCTGAATTCTCAATGGTTCTTCTTTTTTATACTCCTCTTCATCAGCTTCCGATTCAAGCCATCGAAATCCGGTTTCTTTTGTGATTTCAAAATAGAACTCGCTGTCAGAGGGACCCAGACTATTTTTAATCTGCTTTACCATTCTTACACTGGGATTTTTCTCAGTTCTTTCAACCTGCAGGACACTTCTTGCTGCAGCCATCACATCAATACTGCCAAGTCCTCTGTATAGTTCTTTGCCACCGGTCTTTTTATTCATGTGGCCAATCAGAACAACCGCCACATCGTACATAGAAGCCCATAGTCCCAATCGGCTCATCAATTTTCTGGATTTCCCTGCAATCTGTAAATCTGACCCATTTCCAATATAAGCCTGAAGGGGGTCGATGATTACAAGACTTGGACGGAAACTGATAATCGCATCTCGGATTCTTTCATCATCCAGGGTAAGCCCGCTATATATTTCTTCATTAATAAAAGCTACATTGCTGCAATCAGCGCAGCTCTTTTCCAGCCTGGGTTTTATTGTATCTGCAACCCCATCTTCGGAACATTGATAAATAACTCTTCGAGGTCTCCCAAATGCTCGTCCATCAGGAGAAGCACCACCTTTTGATATTTCTGCAATAAGATTCATCATCATTGTGGACTTACCATCTCCCGGATCTCCCTGTAGAAGGGTAATCTTTCCTATTGCTATGTACGGATACCACAGCCACTTGACCGGTTCTGATCGCACTTCGCTGTACAGCGTCAGTAGTTTGTTATCTAATTTTTCCTCCAATGCCTTTCCCTCCTTGCTGTCTAAGACCTGTTTTGGACATAGTAAAACCATTCATACACTAATAATACCGCAATACTGCGGAGTTCACAGTAACCCCATAGGTCACATGTTTTCTGTTTTGTAACCTATTAGGTCACAAAAAGTGCTTAGACACCCCTTATATAAGGAACAAACCTTAGACCGCAAAAGTATGACTTGCTATGTGTAAAACATAGAGGTAATATCACGCTACCTTACGCGGGCCATAAAGGAAAAGAGAGGTAAACATATGGCCATAAATTATGAAAATCTTGGAGAACGAATCAGCAAATTAAGAGGCAACAAAAAACTATCACAAGAGGAATTAGCTTCCATTATTAACGTTACACGGGAGACATTAGCTCGACTCGAAACCGCAAAAAGAAAACCCAGTCTCGACACCATCGTTGAAATCGCAAATGCTCTGGAGGTCTCAGTAGATGACCTTCTGGTAGACAGTCTAAAGCATTCATCTTCCACAGCAGACACTGAACTTCACAAACTTCTGTTGGAATGCAATCAGGTTGAGGAAGAAATACTTGTTGAGCTTGTCAAACACATGAAGCCTGTACTGTATAGGTTAGGAATCTAAAAATTAATAAGGCCCGCGTAGGTCGCAGGTGGCACTCCAGTTTTGCTGCGGGTGCTATCTGTGCTCTACGCGGCTTTTGATGTTTAAAACAGAATATTTTCTTCTTCATCTTTCTGTATTGCTATTTTTCATATCATCATCTATAATTATATTGTTGATTTGACGTTTTCAATAACACCCTTGACGATTACGGCTGTTTATATACAAATATTGCTTTACTGGAAAGGATTGATAATAATATGAAGAAGTTTTCTAAAGCTATGGTTGCTAAAACCATCTATGAGAAAAGAAAAGCTAAAAAACTATCCCAGGCACAGTTATCTGAACTCACCGGCATCAATCGCTCCATGATCGGACGCGCTGAGAATGGAGAATACACACCAACCATCGACCAGCTTGAAACACTGGCAGAAGTACTTGGCTTCGAGGTTGTTGACTTTTATATAGAAGAAAACCTTGCACCACTCCCGGAAAAAGCTATGACCCTGAACAAGAAATATAAGATTGCAGTTGCAGGAACAGGCTATGTTGGCCTTTCCATTGCTACCCTGCTTTCCCAGCATAACCATGTTACAGCCGTTGATATCATCCAGGAAAAAGTGGATCTCATCAATCAGAGAAAATCTCCGATTCAGGATGAATACATTGAAAAATATCTTGCAGAAAAGGATCTCGATTTAAACGCTACCCTTGATGGGGAATCCGCATACAAGGATGCAGACTTTGTAGTGATTGCCGCGCCTACCAATTATGACAGCGTAAAAAACTTCTTTGACTGTTCTGCTGTTGAAGCAGTCATCGAGTTGGTACTCAAAGTAAATCCTAAGGCTACCATGATTATTAAATCCACCATTCCGGTTGGCTACACTTCATCGGTTCGCAAAAAGTACAATACAAAGAATATTATCTTCAGTCCTGAGTTTCTGCGTGAATCCAAGGCATTGTATGATAACCTTTATCCATCCCGCATCATTGTTTCCTGTGATGAGGACAGTGCCGACCAGGCGCATACCTTCGCTGCTCTTTTACAGCAGGGTGCCTTAAAGGAAAATATCGATACCCTGTTTATGGGCTTCACAGAAGCGGAAGCTGTCAAACTCTTTGCCAATACCTACCTGGCACTTCGTGTTTCCTATTTTAATGAGTTAGATACTTATGCGGAATCCAAAGGACTGGATACACAGCAGATTATTAACGGAGTTTGTCTGGATTCACGTATCGGCACACACTACAACAATCCATCCTTTGGTTACGGCGGCTACTGCCTGCCTAAGGATACCAAGCAGCTTCTGGCAAACTTCCAGGATGTACCACAGAATATGATGTCTGCCATTGTAGAGAGCAACCGCACGAGAAAAAACTTCATTGCTGACCAGGTTCTCAGTATGGCAGGCTACTACAATTATTATAACCGCAGCGATTTCTCCGCTGATCAGGAAAAGAACTGTATCATCGGTGTTTACCGCCTCACTATGAAAAGTAATTCTGACAATTTCCGTCAGAGTTCCATCCAGGGCGTTATGAAACGCATCAAGGCAAAGGGTGCCACCATAGTCATCTACGAGCCAACCCTGGAAGCCGGCAGTACTTTCTTTGGCAGCCGCGTGGTTGGGGACTTGAAAGAATTCAAGAAAATCAGCCAGGCTATCATCGCCAACCGCTATGATTCCAGTCTGGATGATGTAGCAGATAAAGTTTATACCAGAGATATTTTCAGAAGAGATTAAAAAAACCCACAGCAAGAGGAATGCACATCTGTTTTCTCCTGCTGTGGGTCTATTTTTCATATACGGCAATTCCTTCTTCGCCGATTTCTACATATTCGATTTCTTCAAGCCTGTCATAAGGAAAATTATCCGTTCCCGTCCATCCCCATTCCATCTGATTGGAAATTTCCTGCAGTAACGTTTCTTCCAGAATGACATTGTTTTTACAGCCATTTCCCTTCTTCCCCTTTTCACGCTCTGCGCATTTCCATACCTTTTTGTAGGTACGTGTTCCGTCCTCCAGGGTTTTATTGAGAACAGTTTTTCTGACAAAAGCTGCTTCACAATCTGCACAGAATACTTTTCCATAAAGTGGATGGTGAGCATTTGCCTTATTACTTACACCCGGTTTATCGGTGCATGTTTTCATTGACAGCATACGCTGGGCACTCTCCCACACCTCTCTGGTTATGATTTCCTCATGGTCCTCTTTTAAATAGTTGGATTCAAAGCTTACATTTTTCTCCGGCTGTTTGGTTAGAAAGTTTTTAGGTGGACGTTTCTGCAACAGTTTATCCCCTACATAGATTTCGTTTCTTAAAATGTAGCCTACACCTCTTGCTGTAATTGGTGTATTTCTAAGTCCCTTAATTTGCCTCTTCTCTAGTTCTTCAGCAACCTCTCGAAAATTCATACCCTCAAGAAATAGCTGAAATATCAGTTTCACCTTATAAGCATCCTTGTTGGGAACAGGCTTTCCATCCACTCCATCGTAACCCAGCACCCGGTTGTTTCCCTGCTTATAAACGCCACGCTTAACTCTTTCTCTGTTTGCCCACTTTACATTATCCGAAATACTTCTGCTTTCGTCCTGTGCAATGGCAGCCATCAAGGAAAGAATCATGGAACTGGATGGGTCTGTGGATAGAATCATCTCTTTTTCAAAATAGATGGAAATGCCGTGACTCCCCAGCATCTTAACCGCCTGTTCACAGTCCACCACATTTCTTGAGAATCTGGAGATGGACTTTACCAGTATCATGTCCACCTTTCCTTCCAGGGCATCTGCTACCATGGATTGAAAGCCTGGTCTATTTGCCGTTTTGATGCCACTTTTTTCATCGGCATATATGCCCGCATAATCCCATTCTGCGTTGGCTTTGATATAATCCATATAATAGGAATGCTGGGTTTCATAGCTTTCTTCCTGGTCGTACCGACTGGTTGAAACACGGCAGTATGCCGCCACACGCTTCCTTCGCTGATTTCGTTTGCTGGGTATATGTCTGACCTGCATAAGCTACCTCCTTTTCAAATTCTCAATTTATACTGCCACGCCCGCCTTGTTCTCCTGCCGTTTCAGATATCCCTTGTACAAATCTGCGATGTGCCAGGGCATATCTGCATCTCTTACAATTCTCGTATCCGTAACAGTCTTCATGCCACATTTCCAGCAGACCGTAACCACATTGTCCGATTGTAGTTCCGGCTTATTTCTCAAATCACTGGGGCTGTAGGTGTGTTTTCCAAGCTCTATGTGATCCACCAAATCCTCCATCCAGTAATACTCTGCTGTCTGCGTCTTAGGCATAGACTGCTTATACTGTAGTAGTAACTCTTTTTGTGGGCTATCCGGCAGTGTTGCAACAATCTCCATGTCAATCGCATTGTAGGCAAAGGCCAGTGCATTTTCGATGATAAGTGCCCTGATAACAAAATCCCCACAATGATTGCAGCACCAACCGCCATCTGCACTTTGCACATTGATTTTTCTTCTGCGAAGAATGGCTCCGCAGTAAGGGCAGGTCAGCATCTCATCAAACGGGTATTGTAAGGAGGAACCCTCTCCCTGATCCTTTCCTCCGCCCTGATAGCGCATATCTCTTATCTTCGCTACCCGTTCAAAAGTCTTTCTGCTGACAATGGGAATATGATGGTTTTTCAGATAATTACCGGCTACCTCGCCATGATTCTTCAACTGCCGATGTGACAGGTGATCCACCGTATATTTCTTCTGTAGCTGTACATCCCCCATATATTTCTCATTGGCAAGCATCCTTTGAATAATGGATTTGCTCCATTCTTTTTTACCACTTGGGGATGGTACTTCTTCTTTTTCCAGATGCTTTTTGATTTCGTTTACTGTAACCCCACGCTCATAAAGGCTAAAGATTGTTTTTACAACTGCCGCTTCATCCGGCACCAGAGCATAGCCTCCATCCGCTCCTTTCGTGAAGCCATAGCAGGTAGACCAGCGTTCCTCACCTGCTTCAAATCGTTTCCGTATTCCCCATTTCACATTTTCAGAAATGGAACGGCTCTCCTCCTGCGCAAAGGCTGCCAGAATGGTGAGCAGCATCTCGGAAAAAGCTGCTCCTGTATCCAGGTTCTCCTTCTCGAAATATAGCTGTGTGCCAATATCCTTTAAATGCCTTACATATTGCAGGCATTCCAGGGTGTTTCGAGCAAATCTGGATATGGATTTTGTAATCACATAATCAATCTTTCCTGCTTCTGCATCTGCAATCATGCGAGTAAACTCGGTACGTTTTTTTGCTGAGGTACCGGAGGCTCCTTCATCAGCGTAGATACCCGCCAGTTCCCAGTCTGGATTGGCACGAATCATCTCCCGATAAACCTGCTCCTGAATCTCCATACTGGACTGTTGGCTCTCCAAATCCGTGGATACACGGCAGTATGCTGCCACCCTGTATTTTCCCTGCTCCGGCATTCTTCCTGCAAAATGAATGATTCGATTAATCTGCATATGTTTTCCCCCTTAAGTGTTCAAATTCCGAATAAGCCAGATGGGCCGCCTGCGCCATCAGTGCTTCTTCCTCTTGTGAATAGTTTTTCCTCTGCGAAAATAATAAATGCCGCTCTACCAGCTCCTGCACGATATCAAATACGGCATGGCTGACAAGCGGCTCATGATGCTCCTCTATATAGAATTGATCGACCAATCCATCGTTTTTTACACTTTTGGTTCCCTCCGGCGTTACCACTGAGCAGTTCTTATTGGTAAGGACATCGCCGGTATAACTGGTATTATTTAGCATGTATTTGACCGGAGTGTTTTTCCACACTCTCTTGCTTCCGTGCTCTGCCTCCATTTTGTTCAGCTCGGTCATAATATCCATGTAGTTATAGCCATTGCAGGCCATATAGAATGCGGTCTGTACTACCAGTCCCTCCCGCTCATTGATTTTCCAGATATGCCCAGGCATGATTTTGTCATAACCATAAGGCTGATTCTCAATGGGGCTACCTTGCTGATTGCGGTGACTTCTGCTCCAGGTAATGTTCTGACCAATGCTGACACTTTCCTGTTCTGCAATGGTAGCCATGATACTTAAAATCAATTCACACTGGATACTGCTCGTGGTAAATCCTTCTTTTTCAAAGGCTACCACCACACCGCAGGCACGCAGCTCTCGGATGGTTTTTACACATTCCATCATATTTCTTGCAAATCTTGATACGGATTTTACCAGTATCAAATCTATTTTTCCCGCCTTACAGTCTCTGATTAACCGCTGTAAGCCTGGTCTTTTCTTCATACTGCGACCGCTGATACCGAGATCGCCATACACCCCAACAAGCTGCATCTCTGGATTCTGTGCTATCTTTTGTTTGTAATAATCCACCTGAGTCTCATAGGATCCATCCTGCATATCGCTTGCAGTACTGACACGGCAATAAGCCGCTACTCTCTTTCTATCCATATTTCTCCTTTCCGCTGGTGTCTACTCTCGACCACCAGAACTTTTCATGGTCACATATTCCCTCTGTTTGCCTGATATAGCAAGTCATTTTCCATCATAAAAAGCCCGTTTCCCCTTAGAAAAACGAGCCTCATTTTCTATGTGTTATTGGTACAATTATGCCCTTTCGATTTGCTGTCGTTCCTTCTTTGCCAGTACTAAGGACTTAACACACTGCGGCATATCCTTGTCCTTCTTTACTCCAGAAAACACCGTTGTCTTGATACCGCATCGCCAGTAGATGCTGATGGTACGGTCATCCTCCACATAGCCGCCTTTGCCCTTTAGCATTTTGGCTACTATAGGCATGGTGGTATGCTTTCCCGGCTCTACCCTTTCGATCAAGTCATCCAACCAGTAATATTCCACTGTTGGAAACTCAGGATATGTTTTTTTGTATTCCAGTGCATATGCTGCCTGCGCCCGCTGTTCTTCATTTTGGGCTTCCAGCTTTTTCGTAAGCATCTGCAAATCAAGCTGTTTATAAGCCTCCATAATCGCCTTTGACACAAAGCTGGAAAGCAGAATGAATTGTCCGCAGGCTTCATTTTCACAACACAGGTAACTGCCTGCGTCCTGTATTTCCAATTTTCTTTGAATCAAGGGTTCACCGCAATGAGGGCAAATAACATAATCTCCAAAGGGATATTGGATGTGCCCCGTTGCGTCCTGATTCTTTCCTCGCATCCGCATGGATTTGATTACCTGCACTCTGTCATAGGTTTTGCGGTCTATGATAGGTGTATGATGTTCCTTGATATAATAGGATGGCACCTTCCCATCGTTCTTGATTTCCTTGTGCTCCATATGATCCACTGTATATTTCTTTTGCAGGCGGATGTCACCCACATACTTTTCATTGTTTAGAAACACTGAGATATTAGAAGCGTCCCACCGTTTTCTTCCGGGACTTGGAATCCCCTGCTTCGTAAAATAATCAGCTATCCAGCCCATGGACTTTCCACTGTCATAAAGGTGATAAGCCGCACGCACTACCTCCGCTTCCTCCTCCACAATCTGATACTTCCCTTTTTCGTTGCTGGTGTAGCCGTATACACAGACCCAGCGGTCAATGCCCTGCTCATAGCGTTTTCGGATGCCCCATTTCAGGTTTTCTGAAAGGGACCTGCTCTCCTCCTGGGCAAAAGCCGCCATAATGGTAAGAACCATTTCAGAAAAGGCTTCCCCCGTTGTGATACCCTCCTTTTCAAAAATCAGCTGAACTCCATACTCCTGCAGTTCCCGAATGGATTCCAGACACTCCAGTGTATTTCTGGCAAACCTTGAAATGGATTTTGTAATAATCACATCAATCAGTCCCTCGCTGGCATCCTCCATCATTTGCATAAATCCATATCGCTTTTTGACCATGGTACCTGTGGCACCTTCATCCGAATACACTGCCACCAGCTCCCAGTCTGGATTCGCGCCTATCTTTTCCTCATAAACTTTCTGTTGTAATTTCATGCTGCTCTGCTGTCCTTCCAGGTTGGAAGATACCCTGCAGTAGGCAGCTACTCTCTTTTTTTCACTCATGCTTTTCACCTGCTTTCATGGCTAACACCTGTTTTGTGATTTCCGGATAACGGTCGGGGTAGCGCATTACAAATCCATCCCATAATTCGGCGATATGTCTTGGATGTTGAGAATCCCTTTTCACGCCGGAGGAAAGAGTGGTTTTTATACCGCATTTCCAGTAAATCGTCAGAAAGCGGTCATCCTTTTTTCGTCTTTTTGCTTCCTCAAGTCTTGCTAATTCGCTTTCGTTAAGGCTATGTGCTCCAAGCTCCATGTGATCGATTAAGTCATCCATCCAGAAATACTCCAGCTGCGAGAAGGTCGGATACCGCTTCTTCATCTCCAGAAATCGTTCTGCCTCAGCATTTCCTTGTGCTACCAAGCTTGCCAGCAAGTCCTTCTCTACCCCTTGGTATGCCTCCAGGATTGCCTTTTCTATCGGCTTGAAGCGTATCACGAATTTTCTGCAATGATCTTTCACATTTTCACAGCAAAGGTGGGTTTCACAATTTTGTATGGGCAGTCGGTGTCGTATCAAAACACTGCCACAATAAGGACAGTGCAGATAATCACTAATAGGGTACTGCCCCAATCCATCCGATTTGTTTCTCATGCAGAAAATCTTTTGTACACGGTCGAATTGCCGCTTATCGATAATCGCTGTATGATGATTCTCTACATGATAGTCCTTGACTTCTCCCTTATTCTTCATCACCTTATGAGTAAGGTGGTCCTTCGCATAATACTTCTGCATAAAGGTATCTCCGGTATAGCGTTCATTGCGGATGATATAAGAAGTCCTGGTATCATCCCAGCCCTTTTTTCCCTCTCTCGGTGAGGGAATCCCCTGCTTATTCAAATACGTGGCAATGGCTGTAGTCCCATGTCCTCGTTCATATAAATCATAAATGAGCCGCACCACCTTTGCTTCCTCCGGCACGATCTCATAATCGGTATCCTCACCCTTTTGGTACCCGTAAAGGGAAGTATATTTTTCGTATCCCTGTTCAAACCGTTTCCGAAATCCCCACTTGATGTTCTCCGACATGGATCTGCTTTCCTCCTGTGCAAATGCCGCCAGAATGGTAAGCAGCAGCTCCGAGCAAACCTCTCCGGTTGTGATTTTCTCTTTCTCAAATCGAATCTGTGCACCATGCTCCTGTATCTTGCGAATGTAGTAAATGCAGTCCATCGTGTTTCTGGAAAATCGAGATAAGCTCTTTGTGATGATAAGGTCAATCTTGCCTGCCTCGCAGTCTTTTATCATCCTTTGAAACGCTGGTCTTCGCTTTGCCATAGTACCTGTAACACCATGGTCTGCGTACACATCCACCAGCTCCCAGTCCGGATTCTGACAAATCATATTTTTGTATACGGCTTCCTGCAATTCAATGCTTGTGGATTGCCCCTCAGAATCTAAAGAGATTCTACAATAGGCTGCTACCCGAAACTTCCCTTCCGGGAACCCGTCCGTCAGCTGTTCCTCCAAGCCTGCATGAGCCATAGCATCTTCAATCGATGTATATCTTCCCATGTAATTCCTCCTCTGCCAGTTGTTTTCCCCGTTCCATCAAAAGCCTGTCTGCTTCTGAAAAACGGCTTCTTTTTACAAATAAAATGTGCTTTTCAATCATCTCCTGCACGCAGTCAAATAATGCGTGGCTGATGATTGCATCATGATGCTCCGAAATATAATACTGGTCTGCTTCGCCACGATTCTTCCTTCGTCTTGCCTCGCCCTGGTCATACACAACCGTCTCCTTATTACTCAGGTAATCCCCAACATAAGCATAGTTGGTGAGCAGATTGACCACAGGTGTATGATTCCAAACCTTGCCGCTCTTTTCTGTTTCTTCCAGCTCATTCAGTGCTTTTCTTATCTCAGCGTAGTTAAGCCGCATCCCTGCCATATAAAAGGCAAGTCTCACACGCTTTGCCTCGGCTTCGCAAATGGTCCACACATGCGTTTTTCCGCTGGAGCGATAGCCATAACTTGCCTTCTCAATGGGTCTACCCATCTGATAATTTTTCTTGCGGCTCCACTTCACATTATGGCTAATGCTGTTACTTTCCTCTTCTGCCAAAGTAGCAAGTATGGTCATAAACAGCTCTCCTACCATATTGTTGGTATCAATGTTCTCACGTTCAAAATAGACCCTAACTCCCAGTTCCTTTAATTCCCGAATCGCCTCCACGCATTCCTTCATGTTCCTTGCAAATCTGGAAATGGATTTTGTAAGAATCAGGTCAATTTTTCCCTCCCGACAATCCTGCAAAAGCTTCTGGAGTGCCGGGCGTTTACTCATGTTCTTTCCACTTTTTCCATGGTCACCGTAAATCTCAATGAGCACCATACTGTCTGACTGTTCAATCAGTTTTTGGTAATGCTCCACTTGGGTTTCAAACGAACCATCCTGCCGATCCATATTTGTGCTGACCCTGCAGTAAACTGCGGTGCGAAGCATCTTTCTTGTCTCTGCCATGTACCTTCCTCCATCTACCGGACGTTCCGGTGATGACATATTGCCGTAGAGTTTCGTACATAGCAACTACTATCTGAATAATATGTTTATATATTTTCCCTGTTACGAAGTGCCTTTTGCTTGGCCCGTTCTTCCTCTTCTTTCGTGCGAAAAGCACTATGCCCGGAGAGATGTTCTAGCAGCTGCTTTCTGGCAAGCTTATACTCAGCCCCCTTCATTCCCAGGCGGTTCAGCCAGGTACGGAATGCATAGCGTTCATTAGCATCATCAACTTCTTTTGCCTGCACATGATTTTGCAGGATGCAGGCTTTGTTGATTTTTTCCGCAAGCACCATATAGCTTTGTAGGTGCTCTGCATCAGCTACATTTGTAAAGCCATCGATGCAGACCTTGTCTTCCTCAAAGGAAAGGCCCTGTAAGCAGGCACCATGGCTGTTCTCATAATCTTTTACAAAGGAAATCACCTGCTCCGCTGTATGAAGACTCGATTCATAATTTAATTCCTGTATCAATTCCGCATTGCAGGAAAAATCACCGCCTGTAGCCTTGGTCAGCAGCTTTCCCCTGCTGTAAATCGTATTGATAAGGTTTCTAAGACTGTTGCTGCTATGGGATTCCAGTGGAAAGCTGACCGCCAGGTTTTGCGGAAATCCCCGTTTGCTTTGATTCTCTTCTGAATCTGCATTTTCACTTATCTCAGAATCAACTGAAAGGTCATCCTCTTCCTGCTGCACAAAACTCTCCATTACTGTATGCGTGGTCTGCATGGATTCCGTATTATCAGCTACATGCTCTGCTCCAGCCTCTGCGGTTTCTGCAGCCTGTGCTATCCCATTGGATGGGTCTTCCAAATGTTCCCTTCTTGGAAGGGAAAGATGAAGTCCCGGAATCTCCCATGCCACTTCCTGCACCGTGCTTTGCTCAGTTTCTTCCGTTCGATCCTCCCCGTCTGTATGATCCGATGCAGAAGTTTCAGCGATTGTTCCTTCTTCCACTGCATTTCCCGTTTCCTGCGCATCTGTTACGCTTGCTTCAGGCTCCCACAATTCTGTAACCGGTGTAATAAAAACCGGCGCGACTGGTTGTTCCGGTCTGGTGTTTTCTCTTACCCGGCAGTCCTTTAAGCTTTGTCCTTCCTGCACCTCATCGCCAAGCAGTCCCTCTGTCTGCAGCTGCATAACAACCGCATCAGTTTCCTGTTCATGCTCTGCTGTCAGGTTCCCATCCTTTTCCACAAAATACGCACCAATCTGATAAGCGCATCTCGGTACTCTGGTATAGGTTGCTGTTTTGCCGGTAAGTGCCTCCAGCTTTCTAACCAGTTTCTTTTTGTCTGTTACCTTGCTTTGATATTTTTTCATCTTCAAAAACTCCTTTCATTTTGGTAGTCACATATTCCCTCTACAGCCTTGATATAGCAAGTCAATTTCCTTGAAATATGTGCAAAATAATCACTGCCTTACTTGTGCAATTTATGTGTGCCATCTTGAAAATCACTTCGATTTCTGTTATGATAATAAGACCATCTAGAGATGGTGCTTTATTCAATCTTACGTATCGAAAAAAGCAAATACCGCTCCTATTGTTGCCGCAATGGGAGCATTTTTCTGCACAAAAATAGCAGTCGCGGGAATCATCTATTCCTTCGGCTGCTTTTTGATGTTATCAATATATCACATCCGGTCTTTTATTTCGTCCGCAAAATTGGACATTTCTCTTTATCAGCACTCGTTCGATAAACAAGCATAAAAAAACAGCCTGTGAAAATCTCAAAACTGAGAAATCCACAGGCATCTTTATTTCTTATTGTTTCTGCTATACTCTCTGACAGTACTCAAGCGAAATCCAACCAGCTCCACTTTTTAATTTTCCCCAACCAACCGGAGAACCCTGTCCTTCCGATTCCCCAACGATGGTAAACGTGCCAACTCCGGTGTATTGCCCGGTTCTTCCATAATTGGTTCCGGGGCCACGGCGAATATTTAAATCTTTGATTGCCACACGCACCAGGTAAGGGCTAAAACCGGCAGAACCGGTATAGATTGCTTTGCCGGATTCATCAAATACGGAATAGCCTGCATTTTCATCTGCGCAGTTCTTGGCATATTCCAGTACATGAAACGCACCCTTCTGCGATTTGCTATCTGCCCAGGTCTTGCGGACACGATACCAGGTCGTTGCCTGCTCAGTAGCTGCAGCGTCATACTGGGTCAGCTTGTACTTTTCAATCAATGCACAGATGCGATTCACATACTGTGTATCCGCAGCATAGCCTCCGTCCTTAATGATCTGGATTGCCTTCTTGTAATCCGTGCATCCTTTCAAACCATCATAACGTTTCTTACTACCATTCATGGCTCCAAGCAGGTAGGCACTGTGATCTGCAATGGAATCCTCTACCTTCGGATACTTTCTAAAATCTGCCGTAATGGTATAGAGATTACCATTACCATCATCCTCCTGTGTTTGCTTGGTGTATTTGCTCTTTCCATCCCAGGAAGAACCGCTCCAGGTATTACCGGAAAGAGAGCACTTCATTCCAAAGCAGTTATTGGCATTCTGGGCCAGTTCACTCTTGCCATAGCCACTCTCCTGGATGAACTGCGCCGCCGATACCGATGCCAGAATTCCACTGGACTTCATATCAGTTCGACATAATTCGCCAATCTTCGCAGCCGCCTGTGTTTCATTAAGGCTCAAAAACTCAGATGCCTGCAAGCCGGAAGTCTGAGATCCACCACCAAGTGCTGCGGTAACCTTTGCTGCCAGATCACCCAAGCGGGCATAGAGCCAATCGCCCGGACAAGACTTGTTGGCAAACCAGCGATGTACGGTAAGTACCATCTCATCAGACTTTGGACTGTAGTTTAAGGCCTTGTCCTTATCCGCAAACCACAGAAGTTTCTTCTTGCTGTTACGCTTACCGATGTCAGTGCAAAGCTTGATAAGCGTGGCATAGACCGCACTGTTCATCGCATACGGCTCCGCCTTATCACTGGCGCACTCAATCGTGATGGCTCTCTGGTCATTGGCACTGCTTGAGGAACACCAAGAACGGTTCTTTTCCTCCACACAGAGGGATACTGCTCCATCCGTGCCGATGCCGTAGTTGCAGCTTGCCTCTCTGCCTGCCGGAAAGCATTCACAGATGGTTCTTGCGGATAACTGACCCACCACACAGTGAGGTGTGATGCGGTCAATGGAATGGGTTCTCTGTCCGGAATGGTTCGGACTAAGGCCTGTGTAGGACACCAGCGGACTGTTTGTATATGCCATAATTATTCTCCTTTCTCGCTGCGGTCATGCAGCTGTTCCAATACTGATTTCAGTTTTTCCGGGATAGGCAGGCCAAGGTGTCCGGCATTCTCCAACAGGGATACACCCTCGTTGGAAACATAGAAGAAAATGATTGCTGTACGCAGTACACTGCCTGTTCCAATGACCTGGACATCCAGGATGTTTGCAATGCCGACCAGAATAAAGATCAGCACTTTTTTGAAGATACCTTTGAATCCAACCTCGCTGGACAGGCTCTTGTCGATGATGGCGCACATCACACCCGTGATATAATCCGCCACCACAAAGGCAAGCAGTGCATAGAGCAAGCCATCACAGCCGCCCAGGAAATACCCAAGCCACCCTCCAATGCCTGCGAAAACAAGTTGAATCGTGTTCCAAAACTCTTTCATGTGTTCGTCCTCCTTTAAATTTTTGTATGAAAAAAGCGGCCACCCGGTTGTGGGTAGTCGCTTGATTCCAAGTTACTGTTCTTGAATGATATATGTGATTTTCATGGTCTTATCTGCCGTCTTTGTCACTGGCTCGGATAGGTTATTGATGGTTGCCAGATAATTTGCCATCACGAAGAATCCGGCAGTACTACTACTGCCCATACTGCAATAGAAAAGCATCGGTTCATTCAGCACCGGGGTGTAGCAATAATAGTTGTTGCTGTTATAGATACGGCTTGTTTCCGACCGAAGTAATTCATTGGTTGATTCATTGGCAACATACATATCGTAGGAATTGCTGTTACTGTTAGAATTCTCATAATAGATCCGTCCATTGATTCCCATCTGGGGCACTCCCGGAATAGTTGTTGCTCCCGTGTTTTTCAGTTTCGTGACATTGGCTGCATTATCAATCTCAAACTTGTAGACATCATAGGGACTGCTGTAATTCTTTAGATAAACAAAGCCGTGGTGGGCAAAAGCAAATCTCATTCCGTTTGTAGCGATATTCAAATCAGTGGTATTGACCATCGAATACTGCTGCACTGCCCAGGTGTTAAAATCAAGCTTTGTTACCATGAAAGTTTCACCCGGTTTAATGTAATACGCACCGGAAGTAAAGACATACAATGCGTTGTCTGCCGTATCAAAATTGTAGGCAATATAATTGGTGGCCACCTCCGTACCAAGGGTCGCATCTTCTTCCTCAATCAATGCTTTCTGATTATACGGATTTTCCAAAACAGAAACGCTCTGCAAATAGGCTCTCCGTTTGATGATTCGAATGGTTGTTGAGTTATCAATGCAAAAGTAATACAGAATGTCTCGCTCCCTATCAATGGCAAAAAGGCATTCTGTTTTTCCAACTGTCATACCGGAATATTTATCTCCCGTGGTTGCTCCTGTGTAATTTGTATACACGTATTGTAACTGCCCATCATCCACACGCACCCCCAATGGATAGCTGCTTGTGAACACTGCATCCTCGCTGCCATAAGAGCCAAAACCACCATTCAAGTGGGTCAAGCAGACACAGGCAATGGTGCCGTTCGCCTGAGAAGTAGCAAAATCATATACATATTTCATGTAGTGATTCTGCAGGTTCAATTCGCTCTCCGTTTGGTTATAGCCGCCCCTTGCTGTGCCTGTGGTATTATTCTGCAATCCATACGCTGCACATCCAATCATCTTTGCAGACGCCGGAGGATAGAGGTTATCTGCATTCTCTTCGATATTGGTATCAAAGAGCAGAATCCCTCCGAGCAGCTTCTGATAATATGGTGCCCAGCTGTTCATTGCATAGTTTGGAGATTTCACAAGACCCAAGGGTTTAAAAATCTCACGCAGTGCATTGGTCACCATATTGTGTTCCAGGACGGTCTGCGTTTCTCCCGTATGCACATCCGTCACTTCAATTTTCATTTTTCCTTTAATCATGAGATCCCTCCTAATTCTGATAGGTTATCTTAAAGTGTGTGATGGTCGCATTGTCATGAAGAATGAACTGCAATATCAGAATTTTTTCCTCATGTAGACTCTCCCACAACTCCTGCGGATCAGTGTTGAGCCAATCCGTCAAAGCCATCTCGTCAGAGAACGTTTCGCCATTATCCAGGGAAAATCGAAGTCCCACATCACCGGAATATTGAGCCGTCATCATACGAATGCCCAATATGGAAATATGGCTCATATCCACCACGGATGTTATGGTCTGCGGATACGGATAGGCTTTCAATGTATCCTTTAGTAACCGTTCATCTCCTCCGGCCTTCCACAAGTACATATGCGGATTTTCTATCGGTGTCAATAGTTCCTTTGACGGCAACACTTCGCAGCCGTATTTTAAGAACATAGCCGCAGTCAGCGTTTCAATTGGGACTGCCACCAATGTATCTTCATTTACCGTGTACCAAGTATCTTCCGCTTTCATCAGATAGGCAAAAGAATAATAATCTGTGGTTTCATACATGGCATATACAATATCCCAAGTTCGGCCGTCTTCGTCCTGATGGTAAAAACTGACCATCGTTCCACCACCGCTGCCGTCCGCAAGAATCAGTGGTGTGGTGTTATTGTTGCAGACCATGTCAGATGTTCCGATGTTCCCACTGGTCGGTGTCTGAATAACATTGAGGAACATATCGTTATTGGACAGCAGAAATAATTCAAATATAAGTAGATTACTTTCCTTCCGCTGACTGTAAACGGTATATCCTTCAAAGCGAATTTTTAGAAATTGCAGACCATTTTCTGTTTCTCCAAGCTGACGATAGATTGCGGTGGAGCATCCGTCCCTCCGGCAGATGCGTAACTGTTCTCCATTGATGCCAAAGCCAAGCCAGTGATTACTGGAAATATAAATGGGATTGGCAAGGATGCCATTAAACATGAATCCATCCAATCCCGCAGTACTGAACGTACTATCATCATTGTAACTGCCACTGATAGTTTCCATATCTTCCGAAGTGTTGATAAACGGGGTCAGCACCGTCTTTTCTTCGCCCCATTCTGCAATGATGCGAATTTCAGTAAGACCCACATATTTCACTCCGGCTTCTGCATCAGAAGTAAGGTTTAATACAATGCGGTCACAGGCAAATGGCTGCTCCGGTTCAAGGTCGCATTCGCCCTTGGACACCGCCGGGAACTCTCCAGCTAGAAGTACCTGGCTCATCTCCTCATCGGCATACACCTCTACCGATTTGGTGATATGGATGTTTGAAGTTGGTTTGTTAATCAGTTCAATGCGGTAGATTTTCAGTGGCTTATCAAACACCCAGATATACTGCGCATTTGTATTGTTTTCTCCGCTTTCCCAATGGGTAGTAGGATTTCCATCCAATGCATGAAAGGGAGCATAGTCTGCTCCGGTCACCACATGAGTGGAAGATGCGGAAACCTCGCCCCATGTACTGCTATCTTCAAAAACAGGCTGCTGCCACTTTTTCCAGATATACTTACTTTCATCGACTAACACTCTTCCACCTCCTGGCTTTCTACTCGTTCAAATGGCGTGGTATCCACAGCAAGATGCTGCATCTGACCACAATTGATTTCTTCCTCTGCCGATACATAGCTGTAATCACAAATCATGCGGAATGCAGCTTCTTCATTCACTTCAATCACGGTCATATCATACTGACCAGGACGCTTTGCATCCATAGTGAATGTTTTGATAACCTCCACCGCTGTTACTCGCTCGTTAAGAGCACCAAAGGTAAATCCACGATTCGGAATCGGAATGACAGTAATCGATTCGACAATATCTGGCAGAATAATCCTTGGAAAGATATCTGCAATCGTATCAATAAATCCGTTGTATCCAAAGGTTGCCGTATTGATTGGAATATCATCAAAAGAATCGGTAACACTGATACGACCGTTCCAGTCACCAATGCCAGCTACAAGACCTTGGCCACTAATGGTGGCACGAATCTGCGTCTCTCCAATAGCTGCCTTGCCTCCCGTCATCTTCAGATACATAGAGAAGGTATTCTCGCTGTTGGCTTCAACACTGCTGATGGGGAAAAACAATGTTAGAATGTGCTTTCCATCATGGCAGATATCCGTGGGATAAAAATTGTCGATTTCTTCGCCGTTCTGCTTATAAATGACCTGCAGGCTTGGGTGGGTCTTATCCATAAAGGAATAAATCACATTTTTTTCTACTTGTTCTGTAACACTGTTTCCATCTTCGGTTTCTGATTCTTCCTCATAGGATGCCTTGCCGGAAATCTGTTTCTGTTCTTCATCAGCTGTAATATCCAATAACACTTCTGCCAGGAACATCGCACTGGTGCTTTCCTTGGAAACAAAGGTAATGGCGAGCACCTCTGTCGGTGAATTGCCGATAACATACGGAGAAACATTCACAAAATCATAAACAACAGTCTTGTTTTCTTCTACCTGGTTTAAGAGTCCCGTGATATTCTTGTCGTTCTTGCTCTTTGCCTCTGCCAGCTTGGGATTCTTGCCTACGCACTTTAGAGAATGCTTTCCGTTGATTTTATAGGTAATGCTCGTAATGCAGGACACCTTGGTGGCATCCGCATGGCCGCCGGAGAAGGTAAGGCAGTCCATTGGATCAAGTGCGGGATTGCCGATAGTATTGCTGTCGAAAGGCACATATTCAACCACAGAGATAGCATTTAAAATATTATTGATGAGCCTTGCCCTGGTGGTCTTCAAACCAAACTGTAACAGCGGATTGACTCCCAGGTTCATGGTCAGCCCATCATCCACAGGCAAAGCATAATACTCCGATTCCTCCGTGATTTTGTTAGTAGAAGATACCGCCGTGTATCTGGTCACAAAATCCGAATAGGTGCTGTCATAGCGATGCACCTGCTTGATTTCCTCTGCTGCCGTCCTTCCGTATGGAATCAGCACCAGTTTCCCGGTACGGTCTATCTGGCATACACACCCAAGTACCTGCGCCACATAGTACAGAAGATCACGGAAGGTTTCGATGTCATTGTCAGAATAGATACCGAGGGTTTCCTTGCCATTTGGCAGAGCATCAATCTCTGCCTGGGTCTGTGCCATTTCCACTTTGCAGGAAGAGCAAATGGTAGAAAGGAAGTTGTATGGCGTACCGCTTGAGGACTCAATATTTAAGGTCTTGTCAAAGCGGAGCATATAGTCATAGGCTTTTAATTCCAGGCACTTGGCGGAGCGGTTTGCCTCACTGACTTCAAACACGCCCATCGGAATACATTCTTCGCTGCCGTCCGCCAAAATCAGATGGAAGGACAGCTTTATTTCTGCACCATCCAAAGTGTATCGGTCAACTGAAGAAAACAGAGTGATACCAAGTTCTGCGGCGTAAACCGAGCCGAGTTCAATCTCACTGCTGCCACAAGCAGAACGATTAATGTATCCACTGCCTTTTACGATATCTTCATTACCGAATGGATAGGTCATATGGTTGGTGGTCACAATCGTACCCGTCCAGTAATATTTTCTTGCGTTGCTTTCGATTGCTTTTAGAAATTCATCCGATACCGGATACATCGTGTTCCTCCTCCTTAAAATTCATGCAGGGTAAAGGACACATTCCACAATCCCTTGTAAGAGGTATCCTTATACAGCTTTGCTTTATAGCCATCCACATACATTTCTGCTTCCTTGGTTTCCAGTGTTTCCGTATCAAAATATTGGACTGCCAACTTGTCCTGTTTGGAATAAGCAGTCAGCTTCTTGAGCCATGTCGGTGATACAGCAAATGCGACAGAAATCGTCACAACACCCTGCCTGATCACATCCCTCTGCGTTGTGCCTGCCTCTGTTTCTCCTGTGGTATCTGCTTCTACGGCAGACAACTCACAGTCATAAGAAGTAGGCAGAGGGAGTGATGTGCCATTGAATTTCAGATATTGAATGAATGCCATGTTTATCTCCCTCCACTTCGTAAATTGGTTCTTTGCTGTGCGGTCACGATGACTTCATCAAGCATGGTACCGCCAAGATATACCGGAATCACGATATCACCGCTTTGACCACTCATTCCGCTAACTGCTTCACGAATGGCACTGACAATGCTCGTTCCTGTATCGACAGAAGAGACCTCTGCACTTCCAACTCCGGCAAAGTCTGCTGCACCAATCTTTGGCGTAATCATCATATCCGATGCTACACCATTTACTGCTTTTTCTATCATTCCACGGCTCTGTTCGATGCCTTTGGCAAGTCCGCCCATAAAGTCAGGCATCCAAGATTCATAATCGGTCAGCGGTCCCTCATCCGGCACAGAAAAGTGCAGGAAAGACTTGATGGTATCTGCCACATTGCAAACCGCATCCTTGACTTTGCCGATACAGCTTTTAATGCCGTTGATGATGCCATTGATAATATCTGCACCCCAGTTAAATGCAGAGGATGCCAGGTTCTTTATAAAATTCACGGCATTGTCGAATCCTGTCTTTACCGTATTATAAATTCCGGTCACCGTAGTTTTTATGCCGTTCCACATGGTGGAGAATGCCGTTGACACCGCTGTTTTAATGGCATTCACCACCGAGGTAATGGTGGACTTGATGCTGTTCCAAACAGAAGTAATTGTTGATTTGATACCATTCACTACCGTAGTAATCACAGATTTGATGGCATTCCAAACGGTTGTGAATACCGTCTGAATGGCAGAAAGCACTGTTGAAATCACAGTCTTTATGGTATTCCATGCTGTGGTAAGGAAGGTCTGAATGGCTGTGATTATGGTTGTAATAAAAGTGGATATTGCTGTCCACACCGTAGTGATTACCGTCTGGATAGCCGTCAGCACTGTAGTAATCACCGTTTGTATCGTGTTCCACGCTGTGGTGATGAAGGTCTGAATTGCCGTAATCACCGTAGTAACAATGGTACTGATTGCCGTCCATACCGTGGAAAAGAAGGTCTGAATGGATGTAAACACGGTAGTTACCGTGGTTTGGATTGCTGTCCATGTAGTAGATAGGAATGTGCTGATTGCCGTTACTACTGTGGTAAACAGGGTCTTGATTCCTTCCCATAGTCCTATGAAGAAGGTAGTCAGACCGTTCCAAATGGTAGTGG
Organism: Hespellia sp.; assembly: GCA_028689735.1. Taxonomy (GTDB): domain Bacteria; phylum Bacillota; class Clostridia; order Lachnospirales; family Lachnospiraceae; genus Hespellia. The sequence continues at coordinate 26,711 of JAQVCP010000026.1, forward strand.
CTGTTGTGACGATTGCCTGCCATGCCGCTGCAAAAAATGCTTTTAATGCCTCCCATACCGCAATCGCAATCTCTTTGATGTTGTTCCAAAGATCAATCCAGAACTGCCGGAAGTCCTCATTCGTATTCCACAGATAAATGAATGCTGCGACAAGGGCTGCAATCGCTGCAATAATCAAAATAATAGGGTTTGCAAGCATGGTGGCATTCAGGGCAGCAAACGCTCCTTTGACCACATTGATTACTCCGGCTATCTTCGGAACAATCGTCATAATCGTACCGACTGCTGAGATTACCTTACCAACCACAATCAGAACAGGACCAAGTGCCGCTGCCAAAAGTGCAACAGTAACAACCACTTTCTTTGTTCCATCATCCATACCATTGAGCCAGTCCACAAATTTTTGAATCCAACCCACAATCTGCTTGATGGCAGGCATCAGGAGTTCACCAAACGAAATGGCAAGACCCTCTAATGCTGATTTCAAAATCGTCAGCTGACCTTGCAGGTTATCCAGCTGTGTATCTGCCATCTGTTGTGCTGCCCCACCACTGTTCGTAATGGACTGCTGTAAGTCATCCCATGTATCCCCGGTATTGGCAAGCAACGCATTGACGGAGGACAAATCTGTTTTATTGAAAATGTTATTGATGATATTGGACTTCTCTTCGGAAGTCATTCCTTCCATACTCTTGTTCAAATCACCCAGGATATCATTCATGCTACGCATATTGCCTTGGGAATCATAAACATCCACACCAAGGGATTTCATGCTTGCCGCCGCTTTGTCCGTAGGATTCTGCAAGGAAAGAATGATATTACGAAGATGCGTACCACCCTCTGCACCCTTCACACCATTATTTGCAAGAATACCAAGTGCAGTATTTAATTCGGCAGTACCACCTTTTATGGATTTGGCTGTTGCACCAATAGTAAGAATACCTTCGCCAAGCTGTGCCACCGAGGTGTTAGTAGTGGATGCTGTTTTTGCCATCTGGTCTACCATTGTTCCAGCTTCACTGACACCCATACCAAGAGCAGACATGGCATCCGTAACCATGTCCGATGCAGATGCCAATTCGATATCACCAGCTGCCGCAAGGTTTAGAACTGTTGGCAGCGTATCGCACATTTCCTGCGTGTCATATCCGGCAAGAGCCAGATAGTTCAGAGCCTGCGCACACTCCGATGCAGAGAATGCTGTCTCAGAACCCATCTTCTTTGCTAACTTTCCAAGAGAATCCATTGTGTTGACCGACTGACCATTCACCGTTGACATGGAGTCCTTGGTAATGCCCATCGTAGCCTGCACCTGGGACATTGAAGATTCAAAGTTAGCAGCTGTAGTAACTGCAGCCGTTCCAAGAGCCGTTACTCCGGCTGTGACTGGAAGAAGTTTCTGTCCGGCACTGGAAATGTTGTCACCAACCGTTTTCAATTTCTCACCACTGGCAGCAATCTTCTGTACTGCTGTGGCAGACTGATTGGCCTGTTCCTCCAGCTTTTTCAAATCATTCTCTGTTTCTATGATTTCACGCTGAAGTGCATCATACTGCTCCTGTGAGATGTCCCCGTTGGCAAGTGCCGTGTTTGCTTGTTCTGCTGCCGTCTTTAAAGTAGTCAGTTTTTCTTTGGTTTCCGATACCGCATCAGACAGGAGTTTTTGCTTTTGTGCAAGCAGTTCTGTATTGCCGGGGTCCAGTTTCAGAAGTTTTTCCACATCCTTTAACTGGGACTGGGTACTCTTGATTTCGGTATTAACACCTTTCAGAGCAGTCTGTAGTTTCGTGGTATCGCCACCGATTTCAATCGTGATACCCTTGATTCTGTTTGCCATCCGATGCACCTCCTCCCGGCAAATGTACATAAAAATAGCCCGGATTTCTCCGAGCCTTAGAATTTATCAAAATCTTCCTGTGTTGCAACCGTTGCATATTTACAATCATCATTCCGGCTTTCTGCGTACATATCATTGACCATTCCTATCGTAAGAAGATCCAAATCCCTTACAGAAATGCCAAGCTGTACACAACGAAGCAGGAACAACGGCGTTGTCATTTCGCGGTCTGTGCTGCGAACTTTTTTTTAGAGTCAACATCCGTCTGTGTGTTCAGACCCCAAAGCTGAATCAGCTGTGGAAGTACCTGGTAGATGGAGAAGGTATTAAACTCATCAAGCCAGTCTTCCGGGTTATCCGGGATAGTGGCATCAGCGTGTTTTGCCATGATGTAGGCGATATTCTCAAACATCTCCAGAGAGAACATATCCAGGTTGGAACTCTCCTCATTCCCGTCACCGATACTCTTTTCCAGGGACTTCAAATCATTATAAATGTCCCTGTGGAATTTCATACGATAGATACGAGGAATGGCAGCAGATGCACGAAAAGGCACCTGCTTACCATCAATCTCAATATTCTGTTTCATACTCATGGCTTATACCTCCTTCGCAGTCGTTGCCTTGGTAGTCGTGCTTGCTTTCGCGGCCATTGTTACTGCCTGCGTTGCCGGCTCCGCACTTTCTGTGGACGGAACATAGACCGCCTTATACCAGTCTGCATATACCGCAGCATTGGTGGTGTTTCCGGTCTTTGCCTTGACCATGCCGTTGCCGAGTGGAGTTGCTTTGACGGTAAGAGTCTCCGTCTGTACTTCCTTGCTGTCCTCATTGGTCTGTCCTTCAATGCCCGGACGGGATGCTGCACAGTTATAAAGGACATGACGGATATGCTTCTGATCTCCATCAAACTCAAAGAGCAATGCAAAAGAGCCGAGTTCCACATCGGAATTTTCAATCAGAACCCCATTGCTGTCCAGTTCCTCTTTCAGGCATTCCAAGCGGAAGGACTCCGGAATCATTGCAAGTTCCAGGTCACCGTCATAACCCATATTGTTGTTGATCACATAGTAGGCAACACCATCTGCGTAGAAATTCTCCGGCTCTCCGTTTGCATCCAGGGAGATGGAAACAGCCCCCGGCATTGCAGTCGGTGTTCCAAAACTCACCGTGCCATCCTCTGCAATCGTGAGCAGAGCATAATGGGCATTCTTCAGATTGTATTTAACCTTGTTATTCTTATCTGCCATTTTTCAGACCTCCTTAAAATGCGGACATTCACAATCCGCTTCACTGCTTGTTCATACAGGCAAAAAACAGCCTGTAAATTGGTAAAGAACCTCATACAGCTTTTCGCTGTCGATCCATGTTTCGGACTTGTTGTAGAAGATTTCATGTGCATCAAGCACATCTTCCAGGTTCTGTTCCACCGACAAGTCCTTCGTATCGGTGTACAGTTCTATCCGCACTTCATTTATCTTGAAGTACACTCTTCCATCGGCAGCAAAGTTATCACTGCCAGGAAGAAGGTAACAAATGAAGGGTGGGTCAGGCGATTCTCCCTCTGCAAAATGGTCATAAGCAAAAGGGATGCCTGTTTCCTTGATGATAGTAAGCAGTTCGTCCATTCCTAACCTCCCAGTTTTCTTGTAATTTCCTGTTCCAGTTCGGATACTGCTTTTTCCTCTGCCGGGGCAATATGACTTTTGCCATTCACTCTACCGCCGCCACGCTTGGCATGACCGAACTCCAGAAGGTGTGCCAGCTGATAGCGGTTCTTGGAATACACCGTGACCTCAAGCGTATTCGAGGTTTCTTTGGTATTCTTCACCGACCAGCTTTTTGCATAAGTGCCGGTATCGCTCGGAGCATTGACTTGGATTTCTTTTCTTGCGGTAGCACCTGCCTTTTTGACGGCAGCTTTCAAATCATCACTTGCAAGGTCAGCATATTCATTTAAGCCTTCCATAATGGCTGCCGCCATATTATCAATGGTCACTCTGTCACTGCTCATCGCTATCGCCTCACCTTCTGACACCGAAACTTCAGTGCTTTCTTTTTGTAATTCATATGGTCAATCGCCAGAATATTGTAGATTTCGCCACCAAACAGCACCCGGTATCCATCCGTGGTAATATCCGCAGTCTTCTTGCAATACCGAACAGTAAATGCAAGGTCTGCATCATCCACGGTTGTGCCGGCAGTCTGTCTTTCTGTACCACTTTCGCCGCTAACAGTCGCATAACAGGAATATTCATCTGTCCATTCATTTTTATGATTGCCGATGGCATCCACAGTAACGGCATTTTTCTGGAAGGTAACCCTTACATTTAGTAAAGCAATCTCCATTAAAATCCCTCCTGTCTGATACCAAAGAGCAACGCTCGCAGGGAAAGAACCAGGGCATGATGGTCGGCATCCTCCCGGTGTTCGTACTGGTAAGCCACCGCATACATGACTGCAATTCTGGCATTCTTTTCTTCTGCGAACTTTTCTATATCGTCTATTCTGGCAATGTCCATGCACAGATTTTCACTGGCAAAAATCAGATGCTCTAACAGGACATCATCCTCATCAAAATCCACACGGAGATACTGTTTCATCTCCTCAAGGGATACAATCATATCTATCACCACCTCGCTCATAATAATAAGTGCCACTCCTGTTACAGAGTGACACTCACCAGATTATTCTCAGGCCTTCGTAGCGGTTGCAGTTCCAATTTTCAGAATCTGCACTGCTTCCGGAAGAACCAGCTTTCCGTCCACACGCTCCTTGGCAACAAAGCCGACCATATCATTGGCTGCAAGCAGCTCAGTCAGCTTCTTAAAGGAACGAACACCACGGTCACCGATGTTGTAGTAGCTGTAATCACCGAATGCAATCGCATCCAAAGGTGCATAGGCAGAAGTATAAACCGGATATCCAAGCAGACGTTCCGGCTCACCATCCTTAAGGGATGCCTGCCAGATGTACTGACCATTGGTATCTTTCAGAGTACGAAGAGTAACCAGTGTCTTATCATTCAGGATGAAGCTTGCTTTCTTACGGTATGGACGTTTCAGAGCATACACGAGACTTACAAGGTTATCACCCTTTACTGCGGTTACCGTATCTGCAACAGTACCACCACCGGTTTCTGCAAAGATACCAACCGGCTTACCGCCACCAGTACCATTAAGGAAGGCATCCTCTTCGGCATTGGCAAGTGCCTGTCCGAACTTATCGATGATATAGTTTTCCAGATCAAAAGCATTATCGTAGAGAAGTTCCTCTGTCACCTGGATGGCAACATGAAGCTTGTGAGCATCCAGAAGAATCTGGTCAAAGGTCGCATCGCTCCAAACAAGGGATTCACCCTCTTCAATCCAGCTTGCAGCAGGCTTGGTAGCTGCAATATTGATCTTGTGGTCACCACTGGTATTGATTTTGGTAGCCAGTGCACGGATGATATTCTCTTCCTCCAGCACATCAATCAGACGGCTGTCGTACTCATCCGGTACCAAGTATCCGCCATCAGCATCCACGCCTTCTTTCAGTGCATTGCTGATATTGGAGAAGTTGGAACGGAGTGCATTGGTCATAGCCTTGCGGTACTCGTCAGATGCACGACCGGTCTTTGCCTCTGGTTCTTTACCATTTGCAGGCTTGGAAGTCAGCGGTTTGTTCACAGGCTTATTAAGCTCTGCCTCCATCTGCTCCTGACGCTCCATACGGGCGATTTCCTTGCCAAGATCTGCGATATCCTGCTCCATCTTGGTATAGGTGGCATCATCCTCTGCGTTAAGGGTTCCCTTATCGGTACGATGGGAATCCAGGAATGCCTTGGCTGCATTCCATGCGTTGTTACGTTTCTCTCTCAGTTCTAAAATAGTCATAATAAATTTCCTCCCTTAAATGTGTTGTTTGATAAGGTCAAGTCGCTCCATGAGCGAATCGACACTGCGTTCATTGGTTTCTGGTTCTGCAGGCTTTTGGATACGGCACTTTTTCGCAATCTTATCCATCAGCGAATTTGTCACTGCTGCCTGGTCAAACATCATAGAAATCTGTGACTGTTCCACATTTTCCGTTTCTCCGGCACGATGCAGGATATCATCAGCAAAGCCAAGTTCTACCGCCTTGTTGGCATTCATCCAGCTTTCTGCATCCATCAGATGGGCCAGTTTTGCGCGGCTCATCCCGGTTTTAATCTCATAGGCATTGATAATGGACTCCTTCACCTCGGACAGCATATCGATTGCCTTTTGCATTTCTGCTGTATCTCCAAAGGCAATGGTAGCCGGGTTATGGATCATCATCATGGAAACCGGGGACATGAGCACCTTACTTCCTGCCATTGCAATGACCGATGCTGCACTAGCTGCAATACCGTCAATCTTGATGGTAATGTTGCCCTTGTAATCCATCAGCATATTGTAGATTTGGGCTGCTGCCACGCAGTCACCACCCGGACTGTTGATCCAGACCGTGACATCCCCTTCTCCTGCAAGCAGTTCATCCTTAAACAGCTGTGGTGTGACATCATCGTCAAACCAACTGTCCTCGGCGATTGTGCCGTTTAAGAACAAGGTTCTTTCCATCGTCTTTTCCTGCGTCTCCTGATTCAGAACCGTCTGGTTCTTCCACTTCCAAAACTTCTTCATTGGATTTATTCTCCTTTCCATCAGCATTTGTTTCTTTATCTGCAAAAGCACCCGCATTGGATAGAGGGAGCATATTGCCATTAACAAGATAGAGGTCACCACCGTTTTCTGTAGGAATACGGTCGAGATTCTCCAGTTCACGGATGTCGTTTGCAGACATCCACCCATTCTGTCTTGCAGTTGCATAGCCATTCATTCTGCTCTGGTAATCACCACGGAGCAGACCATCGACATTGAACTTCGCAAAATAGACTGGCTTTTCTGTTTCTGAAAGCAGCGCACGGTTGATGGATTGTTCCCACCGCATGACCCAGGGGTCAAGGGTGTATTTCACAAATTCCAGTGACTGCTGCTCTATATTAGAAAAGCTCGACTTTTCCAGATCACCGACCATATGCGGTGGTACTCGGAAAATTCGAGCAATTTCATTGATTTGAAATTTCCTGGTCTCCAGGAATTGTGCCTGCTCCGGCGAGATGGAAATCGGTGTATACTTCATTCCTTCTTCCAGTACAGCCACCTTATTAGAATTGGAACTGCCTCCGAAGGCTGCATTCCAACTCTCCCTAACCCTTGCCGGGTCTTTGACTGTTCCTGGATGCTCCAGGATACCGCCGGGAGTTGCACCGTTTGCAAAGAACTTGGCTCCATACTCCTCACAGGCAATCGCCATGCCGATAGCATTCTTTGCCATTGCGATAGGGGAATACCCCACCAGACCATCAAATCCAAGGCCAGGAACATGAAGCACATCGGTAGGCTTTAATCGAACCGTACCGCCCTTTGTGGTCTTGGCTTCATCTGAGGATGTCTGGTATTCATAATAAAGCTGTCCCTTTTCATCCCTGTCCACGATCATTCGGTTTGGCATCAGCGGATATAATGCAACCACCTCGCCTTTTCCATTTCGGATAATCTGTGCATAGGCATTTCCCCAGAGTAACAGATGCGTCATAAGCGTCTCCCGGAATACAAAAGATGTCATTTCCGGATTCGGCTCATCATGCAAAAGAAAATACAGAGGATGATTGATAGCCTTCTCTTTACTACCATCCTCTGTATATCGGTAAAACTGTAGGGGAAGTCCGGCAACTGCCTCTGCCAAGATACGGACACAGGAATAAACTGCCGTCATCTGCATAGAGGAACGCTCCGTTACGATCTTCCCGGAGGTACTCCCTCCAAAGAAAAATCGGTATGCGCTTCCTGCTGTACTATCGGTCACAGGCTTGTCCCTTGACCGGAACAGACCACTGAATATACTCATATAAAATCACGCTCCCTTCTATCAAATAAACAAAATGCCCCGGTCATCATAAACCGAAGCACCTGCATCGCAGCCACAGCGAATGGCTCTGTCCAAGCCCATAATCGTTGCAATGGCACCATCAATCTTCTCGGTGGATTTCTCCTTGTCCGCCTTGATATTTCCGGCAGGGTCAGTTCGAATAAAAATGTTATCCATCATCCACCTGAGTACTGGATGCCCGCCGTGTGCCAGTTTCTGTTCCAAGGTCAGCTTCATCAGCTCCTTGGTCGGTGGGGACATATCTTTAAATCCCTGTCCGAAGGGAACAACGGTAAATCCCATCCCTTCCAGATTCTGTACCATCTGCACCGCTCCCCAGCGGTCAAATGCTATCTCACGGATATTGAAACGCTCTCCCAGGCTCTCGATAAATTTTTCAATATAGCCATAATGCACGACATTTCCTTCCGTTGTTTCCAGATACCCCTGCCGCTCCCATACATCATAGGGAACGTGATCTCTTCGGACTCGCAAATCCAGGGTTTCTTCCGGTATCCAAAAGTATGGTAGGATGCAGAATTTGTCATGCTCATCCTCCGGCGGGAACACCAACACAAAAGCTGTGATATCCGTTGTGGAGGAAAGATCTAGACCGCCATAACATACACGCCCTTCCAAATTTTCTTCACTTACTGCAAAAGAGCAGGCATCCCACTTATCCATGGGCATCCACCTGATTGCCTGTTTCACCCACTGGTTCAGACGCAGCTGCCTAAAGGAATTCTCTTCTCCGGGATTTTGTTTGGCTGATTCGCAGGCTGTTTTTACCTTGTCCATCCCAACCGTGATATCCAATGACGGATTTGCTTTCTTCCATACCTTAGGGTCCGTCCAGTCATCCGTTTCCTCTGCGCCATAAATGACCGGATAAAAGGTGGCATCATGTTTTCTGCCCTCTAAAATATCCTTTGCTTTCTGATGGGTTTCATAACAAATGCTGTTCGTATCGGTTCCTGCTGTAGTGATCAAGAAATACAGCGGCTGCATACGGGCATCACCACTGCCCTTCGTCATAACATCAAACAATTTTCGGTTCGGCTGGGTATGCAGTTCATCAAATACAACTCCATGAATATTGAAGCCATGCTTGCTGTAAGCCTCTGCCGACAACACCTGGTAAAAGCTGTTCGTAGGTAAATAAATGATTCTCTTCTGGGATGCCAGTATCTTTACCCGCTTATTCAGTGCCGGACACATACGCACCATATCGGCAGCCACATCAAATACAATGGTTGCCTGTTGGCGGTCAGCGGCACAACCGTATACCTCCGCTCGTTCCTCTCCATCCCCACAGGTCAAAAGCAGTGCGACCGCAGCAGCCAGTTCTGATTTTCCCTGTTTTTTTGGAATTTCAATATAGGCTGTATTAAACTGCCGATACCCATTCGGCTTGATGGTTCCGAAGATATCCCGGATAATCTGCTCCTGCCAATCAATCAATTCAAAGGCTTTCCCTGACCAGGTGCCCTTGGTATGACACAGGCTCTCGATAAACCCTACTGCAAAATCTGCTGCGTCCTTGTCATACACCGAGTCCTTTGCTTTGAATCTGGTCGCTTTGTATTTCTTCAGTTTTCTCATTCTCTGTCACCTCCGTTTCCGTTATGCCAAGCCGGGAAGGATCCGGAACCATAGCATCATAAGGAAGAAGGTGTCTGTCAATAATCTCTTCTTTCACTTTGCTCACCTCCAAAATGGCATAAAAATAGCCGCCTGTAATAGCGACTGTACGAGGAACAGCCCCCTTCGGGACCGTCCTTTGCGGTTATTTTGTTCTTTAGATTTTGCGAATCCAGCCGTTTTCAATGTTCTCGGCAAGCCAATCCTCGAAATTCTCTGCCGGAGCAGGGATGATATGGTCATACTCGGATGCTTGCTTTTCCATCTCCCAATCTTCCAGCAGCTCTTCTTCGGTAACCTCATTCCAGGTTTCATGGGTATGCACCGGACAATCTCCGCACATGATGTCGAATGGGTCATCCCAAACCGTCAGCTTTTCATATTTTGCCATGTCTTGTCCTCTCCTTAGTTGTATTCATTCAGAAGAATGCAAAGGGCAAGCTCTGCATTTTTGTCCTTGCAGTCAATGTCAAGGCCACGGTCATAGTTGTAAATGATCTCCCCGTTTGCCTTCAGCATAAGCTTGGAAATCTTACCGCCGTTTATGCCGTAATCCTCGCTTGGCTCTTCAAAATGCTTTACCCAGTAATGAACCGCCGTGTATTTGTCTTTGCCGTTCGGTACTCCAATCGTTCCTTCGCTCCACATAATTTTCTTCCTCCGTTTTTGTTGTATTCCCTTTCGGTAGTACACATATTACCTCTGAGTGGCACTTATATCCACTCAATTCGAAGCATATTATGTACAATCATTTGTAAAGAAAATTGTGTATTTTAGGACTGCCTGCACCGATGAATTGAATCCAGAATCGATTCCTGTTCCTCGGCGTCAACACCGATACTTTCCAATGCTTCCCTTGTTCCGCAGTCCGGGCAGATAAGCGTCTGGTTATCGGTTC
>JAQVCP010000027.1 GCA_028689735.1 Hespellia sp.
CCTATGTTTGAGTTTTGGCTTGCGATACCATACTCATTGTATCATAGGAGGTTTTTTGTTGTTATCATCACCGCTTCTGCTTATTCCATTCGCCCCAGCATAGCTGGGGGATTAGGATTTTCATTCAGTAAAACGGATACGCGAAATCCATCCACTTTACTGCTATTCCTGGACATCCTCTGCAGGGTTATACAAATACATATCCTACGATCAAATATGCCACAAGTGCCAGTCCTCCACAAACCAGGGCATATGGCAGCTGTGTCTTAACATGATCGATATGATCCGCCGCTGCTCCGGTCGAAGAAAGCACCGTAGTATCCGATAACGGCGAGCAATGATCACCAAATACGCCACCGCCTGCCACTGCTGCAAAGCTTGCAATGACCAGAATGGTCAGTGTGTTTCCCGTAAAGCTGAATGCCAGCGGAAGTGCGATCGGCATACAGATTGCAAACGTTCCCCAGGATGAACCTGTCGCGAACGCCATAACTGCGGACACAAGAAAAATAATTGCCGGCAGCAGATGTGGTTTTAAAAATCCCTCTGTCAGATTAATAATATAACCGGCTGTTCCCATCTGTGAGCTCAATGCATTTACAGAATAGGCAAGTGCCAGCAGCATAACGGCCGGAATTGCTCCCTTTACACCATCTGTCATCGTATTCATGACCTCTTTAAATGGAATGCCCTGGATCAGCATGCTGACAGTCATAAAAATAATGACAAACAAAAATGCTTCCATCGTCTTCGCAGAGCTGAGTGCTATGTATGTGCCGAGCGCAATGCTGACGATCATCAGAACCGGCATAATAAAGTTCAGGAATACTCTTGGCTTGATTCCCTCATAAGCCTCCATCTCCGTCAATTCTTTTCCAATCAGTGGGTTGGCACCGTCACGAAGAACTTTCCCCTCTTCCATGGCTCTTTTTTCCGCTTTTTTCATCGGTCCGAAATCTTTGACAATCCCGGATGCCAGCAGCCCTACAAAAGCCACCGCAAAAATAGGATAAAAGTTGAACGGAATTGCTTTTAAAAACAGTGCAGATGCTTCTTTATCCGTCGTTATGCATCCCACGCCCACCGCAAGTCCCATCAAATAAGCTGCCCAGCCGGTAATCGGCATAAGTACGCTGACCGGTGCGGAGGTCGAATCAGCAATGTAGGCCAGCTTTTCTCTGGATACCTTTGCTTTGTCTGTGATGCTCCTCATAACCGAGCCGACGAACAGCGGGCTGAAGGAATCGCTGAAGTAAATAAACATTCCAAGCACCCACGCCATGAGCTGCGCGCCCCTGCGGCTAAGATTTCTTTCATGGACTTTCTGTGAAAATCCCTGAATTGCTCCCGTCTTCTGGAAATATGCCACCAAAATTCCGATAAATGTATTCAAAAGCATAACCCACGCAAAGCTTGTTGTGCCAAGACTCTCTTTTAAAAGTGTCGGAAACCCCATTGGCCCCTGTCCTGCCAGAAGTGTTCCCGCTATGCAGGCTATTGCCAGCGCTACTACTGTGTTCTTAGTGGCAAACGACAATACAATTGCAATGATTGCCGGTATCACCGAGATAAATCCCATTGTTTCCATTTCATTCCCTCTTCCTAAAACTTCATGTAATTTTTAGTTCTCTCTTCCCGTAATTTTACGTGATTTTCATTCACTCTTCTTATCGTTTTATAAAATTTTCTGAGCGTGTAACCGTTGCCGGCGGTGCCTGATCCAGTTCTCTGTCCGCAATTCCAAGAATCTGCTCCGGTCTGATCCACGGACGGTTCTGAAGTGCACTTGTCTCCTCGTGGGTAAGATATCCCTTATAGGTCGTAAGACTTCTTCTTAAAAATCCGTCTCTTGCACAGGCTTCTTCCACACCATTCTTCAAAATACTGGTAAAATGAGGAAGTACAGATGCCGCGTATGCCACCGATGTCGAGTTCGCGATTGCTCCTGGAATATTGCTTACGCAGTAATGTACAACACCTTCCTCCACATATCTTGGATTCTCATGCGTGGTCTCATGGAAGGTCTCGATCGCTCCCTGGTCATCATTGCTGATATCAACAATAACAGATCCCGGTTCCATGCTTCTGACCATTTCTTTTGTGACCAGATATTCGGTGTTTCCTTTTGGCCATTTGACGCAGTTCAGCAGCATATCTGTCTCCGGCAGAATCTGTCGGATATTTTCTCTGTTTGAGATCATGGTATTGATGGTCTGCTGATACTGATTCTGCAGAGTACGCAGCGTTCCGATATTAATATCCGCAACTGTCACCCAGGCTCCCAGCGCATGCAGTACTGTCAACGCCGCCTGACCGACAATCCCGCCACCCAGAATCAAAACCTTCATTCCAGGTGCAGCACCGAGACCACTGACAAACTTTCCTTTTCCGCCATTGATTGTAAGCATGGACTCCAGTCCCATCAAAGCACCCTGTTTTCCGGCAGCTTCACAGTTTGGCGAACCATATCTATGAGAATCCTCCGCTGTGAACGCGATTACCTTCTTGTCTAAAAGTGCCTGAACCTCTTCCGGATGTGCAGCCGGGTGAATGCATGTGTATACAATCTGATTCTCCCTGAGCAGACCAAATTCTGATGGTTCAAACTCTTTTACCTTTGCAACAAAATCACATGTGCCATAGATTTCCTCCGCTGTGTCCACCATGTTTGCACCAGCCTGTGCGTATTTTTCATCCGAAAATCCAGCGGTGACACCCGCCCCTTTCTGCACAAGAACTTCATGTCCGTCTGCAATAAGGCTTGCCACCTCTACCGGCGTCGCAATCACACGGTTTTCTCCTACTTTGATGTCCTTTAATATACCTGCTTTCATCTTATTACCCTCTTCTTTTTTTATTTCGTATTATAAACGCTTTCTTATTATACATGGTTTAGCACTTCACCGCAAGATAGATATACTTTGAAAATGCCCGAAAAAACTCCCCAGATAAACCGGGGAGTCTTCGTACCTTTCATCTATGCTAATTTCCACCCTATCGCTTCTTTCCTCTCGCCAATAAAATCAGCGTACAGGCCTTCCTGCCGGATCAGTTCCGCATGGGTTCCTCTCTGCACAATCTGTCCGCCGCTCAACACCAGAATCTGATCTGCGCTGCGCACGGTTTTCAGCCTGTGGGCAATCATAATGATAGTCTTGTCATGCGTCAGGGCATCGATGGCCGCCTGAAGTTCCGCTTCATTCTCCGGATCCACGCTTGCAGTTGCCTCGTCTAAAATAATGATCGGTGCATCCTTCAGCATGGCTCTCGCAATAGAGATTCTTTGCTTTTCTCCGCCGGAGAGACTTCCGCCGGCTTCTCCCACCACGGTATCATACCCATTTGGCAACTCCATTATAAATTCATGACAGCAGGCCGCTTTTGCTGCCTCCACTACCTGTGCATGGGAGGCATCCGGTTTTCCAAATTTGATGTTGTTTTCGATGGTGTCCTGAAACAGATAGACCTCCTGAAATACCATGGAGATATTCTTCATCAGACTGTCCAGCTTATAATCGGTAATATCCCGTCCACCGAGACGGATTGTTCCACTTTCCACATCCCAGAATCTGGCAGTCAGATTGCAGAGTGTGGTCTTTCCTCCACCGGAAGGGCCCACCACAGCCGTTGTCGTTTTCTCCGGTATTGCAAAGCTGACACCATCCAGTATCCGCCGGTCCCCGTAGGAGAACGTCACATTTTCAAATGTAATTCCCGCATCCTTTGGCGCAAGTTCTTTCCCGTCAATATCCATGACCGGAGTATCATCGATGGAATTAGCCTTATCGATAGAAGCTCCCAACATCTGAAGCGTATCCGACATGTTTCCGGCACTTTCCAGTTCCTGATACAGGATAAATGAGGCAATCAGCATCAGCAGACAACGAGATAACAACATGGTTCCCCCGCTGTAAAATACCAGAGAGCACACCACCATGATCACGGAAAATCCACGGATTACCAATTGACGCACTGCCATCCACGGTGTGATAGATGCTTCCAGTGACAGTGTTTTTTTGCAGCTTTCCTCGATGGTTCTTGCTGCCATCTGATCATTGTCCTTCTCCAAACCATAGGACTTTACTACACTCATCCCCTGTATGTATTCCAACACTGCTTCCACCAGATTGATCTGTGCTGTCTGTCTTCCCGGGCCAGTCTTTGAAGTTGCCTTCTGAGACATCTCCGTTGCCCACAAATACACCAGAATTCCACAGATACCTATCAGACCCATACGCCAGTCTGCCACCGTAAGAGCAAGGCAAAGTGCAAAGGTATTTAAAAACCCACCAACAACCATGACCAGACATCGGGACGCGGAGTTCTCCACCTCGGAAAGTGTGGTCGTGACCACCGCAGTGATATTTCCCAGACTGTTATCGTTGAAATACCCCATCGGAATATAACGTAGTCTGTCACCGATATGTATCCGCTTCTCCGCCACCATAAAATAGCCTACCTCCGTCTCTTCATTCACAGAATAATAAAAACAGAGTATCCGCCCAAGTACCGATATCAGCAGAATAGCTATCACCGGCAGCATTCCTGCCTGCTGCCCGGAGAGCACCTGATCCAGCGCAAGCATCAGCGCCCCAAATTGCATTGCCGAAAAAACGGCTCCACAGAAAGAAATCACCATCGCTTTCGTCAGCAGCTTCTTTTTGCTGCCTGCAAATCCAAAAATCTTTTTTAATACACCAAACATTCTCTATCCCTCCCTGGAACGATCTACGCTGCATCTTTTGTGCCGATATGTGCCTGCCACATCCGGGCATACAACGGACAGCTTTCCAAAAGTTCCTTTTGCGTTCCCTGTGCCACAATTTTTCCTTTGCTCACCACCACAATACAGTCTGCATCTGCGATGGTAGACAGACGGTGTGCAATGACAATCAATGTCTTTCCTTTTGTCAATGCAAGGATCGCCTTTTGAATGACAGCTTCATTTTCTGGATCCACGCTGGCTGTTGCCTCGTCTAATATCACGATCGGTGCGTCCTTTAGCATGGCTCTCGCAATGGAAATCCGCTGCTTTTCTCCGCCGGAAAGATGTCCGCCGCCGGAGCCGCACACTGTGTCATACCCCTGATCCAGCGCCCGGATAAAGGAGTCACAGCCAGCAGCCTTCGCCACTGCCTCCACTTCCCTGTCCGATGCGTCGAGACGTCCCATACGGATGTTGTCACGCACGGTACGGTTAAACAGATAATTGTCCTGTGAGACATATGCAATCTGCTGATTCAGCTGATCCAATGGAATATCCCGAATATCGCATCCTCCCATCAGAATCGAACCACCGCTCACATCCCACAGGCCGGCAATCAGCTTGGCAATGGTGGATTTTCCGGAACCGGACGGGCCGACCAGCGCGGTGACCGTCTGTGGCCTGATTGTCAGACTGACATCGCTCAGCACCTTCTCATCCTCTTTTCCATAGGTAAATGAAACCTGCTCCAGTTGAATCATCCTGTCTTTTAATGCCACTTTTTTCTCTGGGCGCTCCAGTTCCCGGGCTTCCAGAATATCGTTAATCTCATCTACATTGGTTCCGACCACCGCAAGCTCATCCACAAAAGACATGGCCGCAAGAAATGGTCCTGTAAACCCCAGTGACAACACGATCACTGTCATAAAATCAGCAGCACTTAAACCTCCTTGAGACCAGAGAAGCAGACCAACTGGCAGTACCACCAGCAGAACGGACGGTGTGACTGTCTGCATAATACACATGAATTTCTGATTTTCTTTCATCCAGTTCTTATAGTAGACCGCATTCTCCTCCACCGCATCTGCATATCTGCGATAGGATCCCGCCGACTGGCTGAACGCCTTTACAATTTGAATTCCGCCGATGTATTCCACAATGGCATTGGCCATTTTCCGTCCCACAGCCACTGCACCATCCCATTTGACAGCATAAGTCTTTGCGCTCTGAGATGCGGCAATCATTCCGATTACGGTTGTCGCAAGAGACGCCAGTCCCATTCTCCAGTCAATGCAGAATATATAGACTGCGATAAAAATCGGAATCAGCAGATTGGATGTCATCTCCGGGATCAGATGTGCCAATGTTGGCTCCATCCCCTCCACCCGGTCTACAATCGTGGTCTTATACTGTCCCGACGGCGTATCCAGAATGGTTCCCATGGGTACACGGGATAACTTCGCCAAAAGCTGTTTTCTCAAATCTCTGAGTGCATGGTAAGTCGCTCGGTGAGACAACGCTGTGGAAGCAGCAGAACAAAGGGACTTTGCCACATATCCAATCAGCATCAGCAGACACCAGTGCACGCACGCGCCTCCGGTCAGCAGGATGCGGATCATCGCCGCAACGCTGAAATAGGCAACCATACTTCCCCCCACTCCCAGCATTGCCAGCAGGACAGAACCGTAAAAACCGCCATGATAATCTTTCGCCCAGCTCCAAAGCAGGGAAAATGGGGACTCTTTCTTTTTTTCTTTCATAAATTTGTTCACTCCTTTATCTATTATTTGTATCCAGATAAATCTGGTTACATGCTTTTTGATACTTCCGGTCCCAGTTAGATTCCGCTAACCATCAATCAGAAGAAAAGGGATATTCCAGATATCAGGATATCCCTAAAATTTGAAACCACCCTGCAGAATAAAATTCCCGGATTCCATCCATATAAGCAAACGCTTTTTCTCTTGGCATGTCATGGCGTACTGTCTCGAAAATACCGCTGAATAATGCACTTGACAGCATATGCACCATATCCTCGTCAATATGTCGAAACTTCATCCCTGCCTCCTCCATCCGTTCCATCAAAAGAACGCCGGAATTGGTCTCAATCTCTGCCAGCGTTTCCATGTAATGCTCATACTGTGTCCCTGTCGAGCAGCAAATAATCAGTTTAAACGCCTCATAATGATTATAGATGTGTTCCATCATCCAGTCATGCCCTGATTCTGATATCTCCGGAAGACCTGACAGCTGCTCCTCTAACGGTCTCGCTGAAAATTCTTTCTGGAGGGTCCTGTATTTCTCTGTAAATGTATGGGCTGGTTCTTCTACCAGTGTTGAAAATATTTCTTCCTTGTCTGTATAATAGCGATAGATTGCCCCGGTCGTAACGCCCAGAGAAGACGCTATATTTCTCAGATTTGCCCCCTTAAAGCCCTTGGACAAAAATTCCTGTTTCCCTGCCTCCAGAATATCCGAAGCAAGCTTCTCATTTGTTGGTCGCATTCTTGTCTCCTTTTCCGCAATAAAATAACCACGTTATTTAATAACATGGTTATTTTATCTCTGTCTATTCTTTCTGTCAATAAGCTTTGGCATTGTTGAGAATTGTTATCACTAGAAGTGGCATTGTCACATTCCTTTACTTAGCCCTTCCGTGGCAGCTTTGCATCATGGGAAAATGTGTCCTGCTTCTCTTGGACTTTATTCATTTGAACATCTTTGCCGGACTGATTTTCTATCATGTCAGCACACTAGATTTTCCACGCTTCCGCCTTTAACTGCATCTGGATCATATGCTGATAGATTCCATTTTTCCGGATCAGTTCCTCCGGACTCCCCTGCTCTGCCACGATGCCGTCTTTTAATACGACGATCTTATCTGCGTTCGCAACAGTCCGCATCCGGTGCGCGATAATCAGAACGGTCTTGTTCTGAATCAATTTTGATAACGCCTCCTGAATCAGTGTCTCATTGTCCACATCCAGCGATGCGGTCGCCTCGTCCAACAGGATAATCGGTGCATCCTTTAAAAACGCCCTTGCAATTGATATCCGCTGTCTTTCTCCTCCGGATAATTCCGATCCGTTTTCTCCGATCATCGTGTTCCATTTTTCGGGCAGCTTCTCCGCAAATTCATCACAATGCGCCAGTTTTGCGGCTGCAATTACTTCTGCGTCCGTCGCGTCCTTCCTTCCGATTCGAATGTTCTCCATCACGGTATTGTTGAACAACGTCACATCCTGAAACACAATTGCATACAATGACATCAATGTCTCCGGATCGGTTTCTGATACTTCCATACCACCAATCTTAATCCTTCCCTGATTCGCATCCCAGAAACGTGCTGCAAGCCTTGATACCGTAGTTTTTCCTCCGCCGGATGGTCCGATCAGTGCCGTGACCTCACCTTGTTTTGCGGTAAATGACACTTCTTTCAGAACCGTTTCGTCCGCATTATACGTAAATCCAACCCGTTCAAACGTCACATCGCAGCCCTGGTTCGTAAGGGTCTCCCTTCCGGTCTGCACCTCGTGTGATAAGATCTCGTCCATGCGCCCGCACGGAACCTCCGCTGCAATAATCGCAGCCAGATTCTGCAGAGAAATCTGCATCGGATCATATAGTCTGGATACCAGCAAAAGAAACATAAAGAATGTAACTACATCCAGACTTTTGTTTACCAGCAGAATGCCTCCCACAAGCGCCACCGTTGCAATCCCCAATTTCAGAATCATCTGTGCTGCGGAGACAAAGACAGCCGTTATCAGTTCATTTACAATTGCATGCTTTTCTACCGCCCGGATTTTTGTTTCTAATCCGTTCATGTAGGCAGACTGTGCATTATTGGCCTTCAGGTCTCTCACCGTTTCCAGGCATTCCTGTATTCCGTCTGCACAGTCCATCTTCAGTTTCATATGCTTCTTGCCGGATCGGTTCATGACCTTCGATGCAGACAGCACGATCACAAATGCCACCGGCAGTACCCAAAGTGCTGCAATGGCCATCCTCCAGTCAACGAAAAACAGTGAAACAGCAATCAGGCAGGTCGAAATCATTGCACCCACCAATTCCGGTATCCAGTGGGACGACGCTGTCTCCAGTGTCGCACAGTCTGCCATGATCGTGCTGGTCAGATCTGCAAGATCCTTTTTCCCAAAGAAAGATAACGGCAGCTTTCTTAATTTCTCCGCCAAAGTCGTTCTTCGGACTCCACTTTCTACATACGTTGCAAAAAATGTTGCATTATATTGGATATACGTTGTAATGATGATCAGTGCCAGACAAATGATGCATCCGGCCACATAAAACGGAATGCGTTTTCCCGTTATAGAATTGTTCAGGAAATCTCTAATCAAATAGTACAGCAGCCCCACCGGAAACATTAGTACAATGTCGGAGCATGTGACACTGACAAATGCTTTCATCATATCCGATGCTCCCTGTTTTGACAGAGCATATTTATGCTGTAATCGTTCATTTATACTCATGATAATGCACCTCCTACCTTCCAGTTTGCTGATTTGTTATATTCTGTCCACATATGCGCATACAATCCTTCCTGTTTTTCCAGCGCATCGTGACTGCCCTGCTCCTCAATCCGTCCGTCCTTCAGTACGTAGATCCGGTCGGTACCCGTGATCGTTGATAATCGGTGCGCAATCATAATGACCGTCTTTCCTTTTGATAACCTTGCAAATGCCTCCTGCACCTTTGCTTCATTATCTGGATCCGCAAATGCCGTTGCCTCATCCAAAATCAGAATCGGTGCATTTTTCAGCATGGCTCTTGCAATTGAAATCCGCTGCGCTTCACCACCGGACACATACGTTCCGCGACTTCCAATTATGGTATCGACGCCTTCCGGCATCTTGGCAAGAATATCGTCACATCCCGCATCTGTTAATGCCTGTAGTACCTCAGCTTTGGATGCATCCGGTTTTCCCATTCGGACATTGTCCAGAATAGACATCTTCAGGAGTTTGCTGTCCTGGAATACGAAGGATACTGTATTCATAAGTTCTCTGCTCGCAATCTGCCTCACATCGACTCCGCCGATACAGATCTTTCCTTCTGACGCATCCCAGAATCTCGCGATCAGGCTGGCCAGTGTTGTTTTTCCTCCGCCGGATGGGCCGACAAACGCCACATGCTCTCCCTCTTTTATACAAAGCGACACCTTGTGAACTGCATCCTTTGCGGCATCCTGATATCGGAAGGAAACCTGTTCCAGTGTAATGGAAGTTCCTTTCGGAGACTGCGGCGTCTCCGTTTCTTCCAACGGCTTTATCGACATCACACTGTCAATCCTTGCTATCGCATCTTCTACAATCATTGTATTTTCACTGGAAAACATAATTTTATTTAAAGTGACCGTGATGATCGGTGTAATCATAATATAAAAAATCAGGTTCAGTAAAAACGTATTGGTAATGCCATTCGCTGTAAACAAAAACGCAGCTGCGATCAATACCGAAAAAACCGCATTGATCATTGTCGTATACATGACCATCGGCAGACGCAGATCCTTCGTGTAGGAAATGACCCATTTTCCATAACTGTCGATGGCTTCTTTGAATCGCTTGAAGGAGAATACCGACTGACCAAATGTCTTTACGACAGGCACGCCGCGCACGTATTCCACTGCTTCATTCGACATCTCCTCCAGGGAGTTCTGATACTGTGCCATCTTTTCCTTCATCTCATTTCCCGTCATACTTCCCATAATTAAAAATGCGATCACGACCGGGATAAGACTTAACAGACCCAGACGCCAGTCAAATACCAGCAGAAGAACCAGCAGTCCCACCGGTGTTGCCATTGCGCCTGCACGGTCTGGCAGCTGATGCGCCAGATACGTTTCCGTGGCCTCACTGGATTCATTGACGATTTTACGGATTTTCCCGCTCCCGATTCCATCCATAAACCCCATCGGAAGTGTTATGATATGCCGCATCGTCTGCGACCGCATATTTGCCTGCACACGGAAGGCAGCAATATGAGAGCACATCAGAGCGCATATATAAATAAGCATCGACAGCAGGGCAAACCCTACCGCGCTCCAGCCATACCGACTCAGATGCACTGCTTTGCCAAAATCCGGTAACACCTGCAATACTTCATTCACAATTTTCCATATGTAATAAAACGGAACCAGTGCAATCCACGCACTGATAACGGACAATATCCATGAGGATATCGTCAAATACCTGTAGTTTCCCGCATAATCAAATAATTTCTGCAAAGAACTTTCTTTTTTCATTTTACATTCGCCTCCATTAAGCGGATATTTGCAATCCTGTTATTTTTTATTTGTATGTTACGCTCTCCTTTCTTATGTTAGTTCAAGCTAACCATTGTGTGAAATATATGGCGGGCTCTTTCTCCCGCCACACTAAACTGTCATTTATTCTTAAGCCGCCATTAGTTAGTTCACTCTAACCATTATATCACTTTTTCTTTTCCTGTCAAATGAAAAAACTGAGGACATACTAATCCACAGATGTCCTCATGATATGTCCCCCTAGTGATTTCGATAACCAGAAATACTACATTTGAAAATATTTCCATACATTGAAAAGAACCACAGCCACTGCATAGATATAAAAGAGTGTTCTGTAGGATAAGATTAATGCCGCATGTTCTCTGATTGCGGCTGCCGGATGGTAATAGCTCGCAGTTTTTCCGCCGATTACTTCTCCATTCACCCCCTGGCTTCTTGCAAAAATTGCGGCGCGCAAAACATGAAAGTTATTGGTCGAAATCACACAGAAATAGTTTTTTGTTCGTTCTTCCATGATTTTCTTGGAGAACCGGAGATTTTCCATTGTTGTCGCAGACTTGTCTTCTTTTATGATCCGTTCCTTTGGGATACCCTGCTCCAGCAGGTAATTTTCCATTGCCTGTGCCTCCGAGATTACCTCATCACTTCCTTTTCCTCCTGATACCAGAAAGATACTCTGACTATTGGCTTTTTTATCAAATGCGATTCCACGATTCAGCCGACTTGCCAGAAGTGGTGTCACACGGTCACCTATCAGGCCACAGCCAAGGACTACAATATAATCCGGCTTTCTTTTAATTGGAAGCTTTTGATATATCACAGAATATATGCTAAATCCAATCATCATCATTGGCAGATAAACCGCCAGTCCCATACAGAGATTAAACGACGTCTCCAACAGTTTTGGCACTGAATAAAATCCATAGTTCAGGCTTTCCAGATGGATCACATATAAAACCATTCCCATATACGCTGCTACTGCAACAATAATGGCACCACCTACAAGCAGTGACAGGCTATGCGAAATGGAAAAGCCTTCTCTTGTGATAACAAGAAGACCATTTGCAATCATTCCAATCGCAAAAATCAATGCTAAAATTATCATTGGTATTTTCAGAAGACCATCAATATCAGTTCCATGAACATATCCCTCTGCAACTACGACGCTCTCCCACACCAGCCAAATAGTGAAAACCAGAAGCACACAATTGCGCATTCTCCTGCGGTCCCGGTGAACAGAAACTCCAAATAAAACCGCTGTTCCTAATGTCAATATGTATAAAATAATCCGAACTGCCGGATAAATAAAAAGATCCATACCCTACTCCTTTATTGTTGTATATCAATCAACTGTACCTGTTTGTATATCTATCAATTGTACCTGTTCAAATTCACATTGGCCAATCTCTTTATCTGCCGCTTTGTTAAGCCCCAGAACTAACATCCCGGTTTCCTCTCCCTGAAGCTCTTCATATAGGGTGTCTGACACGACTAGATATCCTTCATCAAACATTCGTCCACTACCAATAATATAATCCTTACCTGCAGTTACTTCCAGTTCTTTTTCTCCAACTTTGATGCCCGTCTTAGGATCCTTTGCATAATATACCGGGGTCTTTTCTGCCGATTCAATCTCCGAAACCGGCTCGCATTGATTCTGTGCATCTATTTTATTCACAATCTGCTGCTTACAAAATTCCTGCATGTCCTTTTCCCTGATTATCATTAAATTATCCTCTATCAGCTTTACCTTGGTCTGATATGTATATACAGTATCTGCTTTCTCCAGCTTACTATCCTTACTGAGCTGCTCCTCTGTCCCATATAAAATGAGGCCTTTCGCTTCCTTGTGATGGAACAGCCCTTTTGATACTGCCACAAATACACCTGCTGCCGCTGCCATGATTACACATACTGTTGCTATTGTAATTATAATTCCCTTTTTCATCGTTCTTTTCCTCCTTCGCCCATTCTATCAATATTTCTATTGTTGGTCAACAATTGTATAATACACCTTTGCAGTCTGCTTATAAACGCCCTTGTAAATAAGCGAAAATACAAGCACCGTCCCTATTGTACAAAGGAAAACTGTTCCAAAGCCAATCGATAAAATGCCACAGATCTGAACCATAATTTTCAGTGCGGCAAGAATATGAACTGCCGCCATTACAAGTGGCAGGAAAAATACAAGAAGCACTTGTGTTTGAATGGATTCTCTCACTTCTTCATCATTCATTCCCACCTTTTTCATAATAACGTAGCGCTGTCTGTCTTCGTATCCTTCTGAAATCTGTTTATAATAAATCATAAGCACCGTAGCCACCATGAACATCGCACCAAGGAAGATTCCCAAAAACAGAAAGCCTCCATAAGTTGCACGAATGGACTGTGCACCCTCCTGCGGACTCTGCTTCGAAATAAAATGTGCCGATTGATAGGTGTAACTGCCATCCTCAGTATTCAGCTCCAAACGTGTGCTGCATTCATATTTTTCTTCATCACTTCCAGACAGTTCAATCTGTACATTCTGCGTTCCCTCTACCAAAGTCATGCTTTTCTCTACCTCACTAAGATCTGATAATTTTACTTCTTTCACAGAAATTCCTGTCTGCTGTGCTGCTTTTTCCGCCTGTCCCTTTATATATTCTATATCCTGCTGAGGGTCGGATGTTCCTGACATCGTAACGATAATATCTGACGGAAAAATGGTGCGAATTGCATGTTGCTGTCCAAAAAATACAGATACCGACATTGCACAGGTTACCAGAATCATTGTACTCAAAATACAGATTCCTGCCAGTCCTGCCGCATTTCGCTTCATACGATGCAGCAAGCCAGACACTGCGGTAAAGTAGCGTGGTGTGTAGTATTTTTCTTTATCTTCCTTAATCTTTTTCAGAAAAATGATACTGCCGGCTGTAAACAGTGCATATGTTCCAATGATTACGAAGATTGCCGCCACGAAGAACCAGATGAGCGATGCAAAGATGTTTCGAACCACCAGCGCAATTCCATAGCCGATTATTAAACAAATGATTCCAAATATCATCAGACCTTTTTTTGTCTTAGGTTCTCGGTCTCCCTGCGCATGTTCCTGAAGCAGTTCTCTTAAATTCACTTTTTTCAACTGCCTGTAGTTATACAGTAAAACAACCAAAAACAGAAATCCAAACTGCAGCAGTGTATACCAGATTGCTTCTCCCGATATACCAAACGCCAATGCCGCTTTTTCTCCCAATATTTTCAACAGAATCATGTACATAAGACCGCTGAACACGATGCCGGATATGATTCCAAGGACAAAAGAAACTGCATTTGCAATGCTTGTCTCATAAAAAATGACTTTTTTCAAATGGCGATGTTCCATTCCAAGTACTCTATATAATCCAAATTCCTTTTTTCTCTGTTTAATCAGAACACTGTTGACATAAAACAGAAAAATCATCACAAACACTCCCATGAGCAATCCGCCATAAGCCAATGTCTGCTGAATGGTTTCTCCACCCGGAAGATAAAGAATTTTTTTGTTTCCCTCCAGAAACAACAGATCATAAAACAGTGCAACCATCAGCGTCTGAGCCATTATATAAGGAATATAGACCGTTCTGTTCTTTGTCAGGTTCTGAATCGCAAGTTTTTTATAAAGTGCCTTCATGCTATCGCTCACCTCCTGTTGCAATCGCGGTCAGAACATTTGTAATCATTTGATACATTTCTTCCCGACTGCGTTCACCTCGATATAACTGATGATATACCATACCGTCTTTAATAAATAATACACGCTTTGCATGACTCGCTGCCTCTGTACTATGTGTTACCATAAGCACAGTCTGTCCATCCCGGTTGATTTCCGCAAATATGTCCAAAAGCTGCAGAGCCGCGTGGGAATCTAACGCTCCGGTCGGTTCATCTGCCAGAATGAGCTTGGGATTCATAATCAGTCCTCTGGCAACTGCGGTTCTCTGCTTTTGCCCACCTGATATCTCATATGGATACTTTTCCAAAAGATCACTGATATGCAGTCTTGCTGCAATCGGCTTTATTCTTTTCATCATCTCATTTTGCGGATACCCGGACAGGACCAGAGGCAGAAGAATATTATCTTTCACAGACAGTGTATCTAACAAGTTAAAATCCTGAAACACAAATCCAAGCTGTTCTCTTCGGAATTTTGCAGCCTTCTTCTCTGACAATCGACCAAGTTCTTTCCCTTCCAAAAGAATCTTTCCTTTGGTTGGCTGGTCTAAGGTCGCCAGAATATTTAAAAGTGTGGTCTTTCCGGAACCAGACTCTCCCATGATTGCCACGTATTCTCCTCTGTCAATAGAAAATGTAATATCGCTAAGTGCCTGTACATTGCTTCCTCCCAGCTTTGTTGTATATATCTTTTTCACTTGCTCTACCTTTAATAATTCCATCCTATTTTCTCCCTTCAATTTGCTATATTACTGCATGCCATCAGCCTAAAGCGGATGTCCTGTGCTTTGCTATTTGATCTGTTCCTATTATAGCAAACAAAAAAATGTAATGCCTTTCTCTGACATTACATTTTCATTCACAATATTACAAAATTGTAATATTATCCATTTTAATTGAAACACTTGTCCCACTTCCTTGTACGGAGTCGATCCGCAGCTCATGGGAAAGCTCTGCTGCAATTCGGTTGCAAAGATAGAGTCCAAGCCCTGTGGAGGTTCGTTCTCTCCGTCCATTTTCTCCGGTAAATCCCCGCTCAAACACACGGGACAAATCCTCTGGCATAATTCCGATTCCTGTATCTTTTATGATTAAGATTTTTTTGTCACAGTCACACTGGATCGTAACGCTTCCTGCCTGTGTATATTTTAATGCATTGGACAATATCTGCCCAATAATAAATTGAAGCCACTTTTCATCCGTCAGTACCTGGCATTGAAAATCCTGAAAATTCAATTGAATTTTTTTACGGATAAACATCCGAGCATATTTGTGGACTGCACTTCGTACAATATCCTCCAGATTGCACCAATGAATGGTCAAGTCACTATGCAGACTCCCAAGCCGCTGATAGCAGAGCATCATCTCTACATATCCTTCGATATCAAACAACTTCCCATTCAGTTCTTCTTTACATTCACACGCCTCTGTCTGAAGTATCAGCCGGATTGCCGCGATAGGCACTTTAATCTGATGCGCCCAGAGAGTCTGATAATCTTCTGCCTCTTTTTCTTTTTTGCTCTGCGCTTCAATTAAAAGGCGTTCTTTCTCCAGCACCATCCGTACCAGTTTCTGGTAATCTTTTTCACATATGGTTGCATCTGCCGGAAGCATTTCCCCCACCACCTCGGGGCAGTCCAACATTTTCATAAGATATTCATGACGTTTTCTAAATATGCAATACCGGTAAAAAAACAGGCAGCTCTGAACAAGCAAATACAGACATGACAGATAAACCGGCACATCCATTGGAAGATGACACAGCCAGAACATCAGTAAGAAAACGACGACTGCACCTGCCACTGCCCCAAGCCAGTATCGCTGTTCCCTTATATATTCTTTCAATGGGAAATAATCTGAACATTTATTCTCTTTCATTCGCATTTACCTGATAGCCTATTCCGCGTTTTGTAATGATATAGTCTTTTAATCCTATCTCTTCCAGTTTTTTTCTCAGCCTTGCCATACTTACCGTAAGTGCATTGTCATCCACATACGAATCTGTGCTCCATAATGCCTCCATAATATCTTCTCTGGAGACAATCCGCCCCGCATGTTCCATCAGCTTTTGCAAAATGCGATACTCGTTTTTCGTCAGTTCAACAGACTCTTCTCTGTAATGAACATTGGCTTTGTTCTGATCCAGAACAACTCCTCCTGATTTCAGAAGCATGTCTGTTCCATGAAGTTCATAGGTTCTCCGCAGCATCGCCTCGATCTTCGCCGTCAGTACCTGCACATCAAATGGTTTGCTGATGAAATCATCTCCACCCATATTAATCGCCATTACTATATTCATATTCTCTGATATCGAAGATAGAAAAATAATGGGAATATGCGATACCTTCCTTATCTCCCTGCACCAATAGTATCCGTCAAAACTTGGAAGACCAATGTCCATAAGCACCAGATCCGGTGAGAATTCCACAAATTCTCCCAGGATATTATGAAATTCTTCCACGATTCTGCATTCGTATTCCCAGGATTCCAGATATTTTTTTATACCTGTTGAAATTACATTATCATCTTCTACAATCAAAATTTTATACATAACCGTATACTCTTTTCGTTTTTTCTTAGTATACCATAATTACTTTGTCAAATGTTACTCTTTACAGTTCATTGATGGCATCTGTCACCGCCAGATTTCCAATCCGTTTTGATGGAACGTATATCGCAACAAGTGCCGCTGCGAAAACAAACAGAAGAATCATCCCAATGCGTCCAAACGGCATCGTCCACTCAATCCCAAAATGCCGGGTAAGAAGGACCGTATACAACGCTCTGCTGAGCGGCAGACCAATCGCGCATCCGATCACAACGCCCGATACTGCATACGTAAATGACTCGGCGGCAATCATTTTGGTGAGCTGCCAGCTGTCCATTCCAACGGCGCGCATGGCTCCATATTGCTTCACCCGTGCCGATACACTCATGGAAATACTATTGATGATATAAAATACCGTTATCATTCCGATAATAATCAAAAAACTATACCCAACAATTCGTATGACCCAATAGGTATCATTAGACTGTCGATTGTTCTCATGCGCATCCGTAAAAATCTGATCATCCGCTGCAAATGCACTAATCTGGTCTACCGTTTTATCTGTCGCATTTTTCGCCAGCTGTACATTGATCATTGCATAATTTTGTTCCCCCATTAAACGGGTAAATGTCTCCTCCGAGCAGATGACAATCAGCTCATCCGAAAACAGTCCATCCGAAACCGCACAGGAAACCTCTAATTCCTCATCTTCCAACTG
Organism: Hespellia sp.; assembly: GCA_028689735.1. Classification (GTDB taxonomy): domain Bacteria; phylum Bacillota; class Clostridia; order Lachnospirales; family Lachnospiraceae; genus Hespellia. The sequence goes on from JAQVCP010000027.1 coordinate 17,951, forward strand.
TATGGTATCCCCCACCCTCAGCGGATTATTTTTATTATAAATCGTCATCACTTTATCACTGTCTCCATAGACCTGTGACAATTCGCCCTTAACCACGCTGTCTGCTGAGCAGTCCAGCATGTATGTATCATAGGAAACCAGATTTACATGATCAACGGAAGGTTCTGAAGATGTAACCGGAATATCACTTATATAACTATTTCCGTAAACACGTGCCACACCCGGTATTTTACGAATTGCATCTATTTCCCCCTTATCCAGTGAAAGTGCATTGGCATAACCGTTAATGGTACAATCCGGCTGCCAGCTGCGAATGGATGGCAACAGTGCGCGTATCAAATCCATCCCCACGGAAAAGCATAGGAACAAAGTAATGCTAAGGGCAAAGGAAGCGGTCATCAGACACCAGTTTTTTCTGGCTGATACCGCATGATGGATGCCAAGTGACGTCTCAATTCTGGTATGTGGCAAGACTGTCACACGCCGCGCTGGCTGCTGATTCTGTGTATTGCCGGATATGGCTGCTATGGGTGAGACTTTAGCCGCACGTTTCGCAGGCGACCGGGCAGCCAGCAACACCGTTACAACACCGACGGCAGCGCCGCTGACCACACCGATACCACTGATGGCAAACACCGGTGTTTGTGCAAATTCACCGCCAATGCCATACCGCAGCAGAGCACAGATTCCACCGCTAACTACAATACCAAGAATCACACCCAGCGGCACTGCAGTTTTACACCACGCCAGCGCCTCCAGCCGGACAAAACGCATAATCTGCTGACGGCTTGCCCCGATGCAGCGCATCATGCCAAAGAACTTTGTCCTTCGTGTGACATTGCTGTTCATGCTGCCGGAAATCATCATGACTCCTGCCAACAGCACCAATATAAACAGTACAACTGCAGTTTGGTAAAACCCTTTCATTGCTGTACTGTCACTGCTTCCGGCGGCCCCCATTACTGCCAGATTCTCAGAAATATGATCCCCATCCAATCCATATTGTTTCTGAATTTCTGCCTTCGCCCTGCTGGCTTTTGCAGCACTCTGAAACTGTACAAAATAGGCCGGACTGCTGTCTGTAACTCCATTCTGATCCAGCAGCTTCTGAAACGCATCCAATGTCATACCGGCATCCATCAGATAAGTCTGTCCCTGAAACTCGTCATCTTCTTCATTAAAACCTGATATCGTATATTCTACTTCACCTGCAGGTGTTTTTATGGTAACCCGGTCGCCAAGCTGAACTCCAAACATCTCCTTTGCATTCACACCAACCATGATTTCTCCGTCATTTTTGGGAAATGTCCCTTGGGACAGTTTCTCTGTAATTTTCGTAATATACTCCTCATCCATACCGCACAGTGCGACTTTTTTATTGTTGATATAATACGGCTCCGACGCATTCTCGTTGAACTCATCAAACCAGCCTGCCGCCTTAACATCAGAACGCTCACGAATCTCAGATGCCTGCTCTTTTGAAATATCTTCCACCTGAAGATGCCAGTTGCCGTGTCGATTTATCATACGGGACATTTCCGCCCGCTGCATCATATCCGACAGACTAAAAATGACCGTCACCAGAAATACCGAAATAATAATACATAAAATCGTCATTCGATTCTGCCGCTTATGGACCTTGGCAGAAATCGGAATCAGGCTAAGATAGCTTTTCATTCCCGACACCTCCCCAAATCGGTCAGTAACCCGTCTGACACCTGCAATACACGATCTGCAGTCTGCGCAATCCCGCGGTTATGCGTAATCATAAGGATGGTCTGTTCATATTTTTTAGACGCCTCTTTCAGAAGTGCAATTACCTCGCTGCTATTCTGGGAATCAAGATTTCCGGTGGGCTCATCTGCGAGAATCAGTGCCGGACGTGTGATCAGTGCCCGCCCGATTGCCCCCCTCTGCTGCTGTCCACCGGACAACTGGCTGGGCAGATGATTGCGTCGCTCCTTCAGATTCAGTACCGTCAGCAGCTCTTCCAGATACTTCTCATTCGGCTTCTGGTAATCCAAAAGCATCGGGAATATAATATTTTGCTCCACCGTCAGTTCCGGAATCAGGTTAAACGCCTGAAAAATAAAGCCGATATTCCGGCGGCGAAAAATCGTAAGCTCCTTCTCTTTCATAGAAAAGGTATCCTTTCCGTCAATAAATACCTTTCCGGAGGTCGGTGTGTCCAGCGCGCCTACCATATTTAAAAGTGTACTTTTTCCGGAACCGGATTCCCCGACCACCGCGACAAATTCTCCTTTCGGTACAGAAAAGGCAACGTTTTTCAGTGCATGTACTGCCGTTTCACCGCTGCCATAGGTTTTTGAAATTGATTTCACTTTCAGTAAATTCATAATAAGCTACCCCTTTCTTTGTTTGATATTGAAAGCATATCACTTCAATCCTACTGCAATATGACACACATCCTACAATTTTGTAGGAAATCAAAACGAATATTGGTAATCTGTTACTTACCTGGTGAAATCAAAAAATTGATTGTAAATGTGGTGCCTGCTCCCAGCTCGCTGTCCACCTCAATGGTTCCGTTATGTGCCTCTACAATCGCTTTCGCAAGCGGCAGACCAAGTCCAATACCTTGCGTGTCCTTCGAAAAACGGCTGCGATAAAATCGTTTGAAAATGTGGTACAAATCCTCTGGATGAATCCCACTTCCGTTATCCTTTATGATAATCTGAACCACCGATGCTGACTGTCTCCATTCTACATGAATGGCATCCATTTTTTTCGTATGATCAAGCGCATTTTTCACAATATTGCTGACAGCTTCTATCAGCCAGTCACGGTCACACCACAATGTGATTTCATCGCCGCCGGACAGAATCAATTCCTTTCCCTCTTGCTCTGCACGAAATAAAAAATGTTTTTCAATGCTGCACATCATTTCGGATACATTTTCTTCTGCCTTTTCCAGCATCATTGTTCCAGCATCCAGCTTTGTAATTTTCAAGAGGTTTTGAACCAGCATCTCTATGCGGTCTAATTCTTGCTCCGAAAGCTCAGTAAACTCCTGAATGGTTGGCGATCCTTCTGCCTCTCCCTGCAGAATACCGTTGTAGATATTCAAGGCTGCAAGAGGTGTTTTTAACTGATGCGAAATGTCGGCGATTGTATCTTTCAGGAACTCCTTTGACCTCAATTCGTTTTCCGCGTGAGCGTTTAACACAGACGCCAATGCATTTACCTCATGGAACATTCTGTATAACTCACCTTCTTCATCACAATCGATGCGGGCGTCCTGGTTTCCGAAAATGTATTTCGTGATTTGCGCGGTCGCATTTTCAATAATCTCGTCCTGCTTCTTAAAGAACCGATAGCAGACAATCAGAATCGCCACCGCCATACATACGGAGCAAAGAAAGATATAGGGCACCGCTTTTGAGGCTTCTTTTGGCGCGGACACAGTGATAAGAATAATGGTCATGACGCAAAATGCGGCGATGCAGATTAGTATTTTATATAACATTGCTTTGATTTTACTGTTTGCCAATACCTTCATCACGCACCTCATTCCACTGAATTCCATTTATATCCCATGCGGCGAACCGTGATAATCCTTTGGGGATGACCAGGGTCATCTTCGATCTTGGTGCGAAGTCTACGTATATATACGGAAAGTGTATTACTGTCCACATAATTTTCGTCACAATCCCACAGGCGGCCTAATATCTGTTCTGATGAAAGTACCACATCCGGATTTTCCATAAAGAGCCGCAGCAATTTATATTCCCCCGCCGTCAGTTCAATCTGTACCCCGTTTTTCCAGACCTCCCCTTTTAGAAGACGGACTGTTATATTGTTAGAATGTAATTCTGTCTCTTCTCTGTCGTTTTCACTGAAATTATTGCTTCTGCGAAGCAGTGCATTGACTCTCGACATGAACACCGCCAGCTTAAACGGCTTGGTAATGTAATCATCGCCGCCCAAATCCAGCCCCATAATAATGTCCGTCTCCTCATCTGCTGCTGTCAGAAATATAATCGGTACCTTAGATGCTTTCCTGATTTTCTTACATATATCGAAACCGGAGCCATCCGGCAGAGATACATCCAGAATTACCAGATCATATTTCCCATCTGCCCAAAGTGCGTCCGCCTCACAATTGGTGCGGGCCACATCAAGCCCATATCCCTGCTTTTTCACTGCAAAAGAAAGTCCGTTGATCAGGCTCAAATCATCCTCGACTAAAAATATCTGTTTCATTTGTTTGTCCCCTCCCATAGGTCTTATTATATTTCCCATGTGCCGCCAACGCAAGTAGGCAGTATCTTACAATTTTGTAGTATTCGGAAGATTGATTTCCTGGCGTACCCGTTTCAGGCCTGTCTCCTATTAAATATTTAGGAAAAAAAGACCAAAAGCTATTATGCCTCTGGTCTTTGTTCTCTGTTTTCTATTCTATTACATAATTACCGGCTTCTTTTCATTTACTTTTTCAACTTCTCGATTTGTTCCCTTAGTTCTTTGTTTTCCTTCTCAAGTCTGAGCTTTTCCGCTTCTAACTGGTCAATTTGGATCCGGTATTTGTCCAATGGCAGTTCCATTGCCCCGTCCAATAATGGTTTCATCTCTCCGGCCTCCTTTAATTCTTCATAGTGAGCACAGATATGTTGATACAGAAGATTCGTCATTTCTATCAACTGATCTGCATCATCTCTTGTGATATTCCCCACCTGAAAGTTTGCTTTGATACTTCCGAGTATATCATTCTCAACCAGATTCTGCAACGCTTTCAGCGTATCTTTTGTGATACCCTTCTTTACCATTTTTTTCAGTTTAAGCAGTTGAAACGGGATGAGTGCCACCATCTTTCTGCGATTCAGTTCCACCAGATCTTCCTCTTGATAAACAAGGTTCCTGACAGAAAAATCAAACGTCCCCTGTCCTGAAAATTCCAGTACCAGCGTGCTTGTTTCTGGTGCTTTATTTTCCGTATCCAGATAAATCACGATTGGTTCCGGGAAACATAAATGGTCATCATCCTCTCTGTTTTCCATGGCATACTGGAATCCATACTCAAACACCCTTACCACAATAGCCGAATCCTTGTACATCTGTGCTTCCAAATGATAGGCGTCCCCGTTAATCAGGATGATAACATCTGCAAAGCGATGACTTAGTTTGTGCCCGACAAACTCCTTGTTGCAGAAATATACAGCACTATCTGGCGGATAATTCATTCCAAACAGACCATTGATCAGGTTAATGATAGCCAGTGCCGATAAATTGAAAATACGTTTAAAAATACGATCATAGATTTGATAGATTTCTTCCATAAGATTTGATTCCTTTCAGATATGATAATAGATGTGCGTGTAACGTAAAACAAAAATGATTGCTGTGGCTGATAGCGCCGGATAAAAATGAAAATGATTAAAGATTATGTAATAGAATGGATTCACTATAGCACAGATAGAGTGCGAATACAATCACGATTTCAAAAAGTTCCTTTCGCATATATACATACAAAATTCTTTTAATAATGTCATTCTCGCTGCCCAATCCAGATGAATTACAACAGCGGCAACATTAGCATTATCAGCCTAAAGCGTAGGCCATGCGCTTTACTATTCAGTATATCCCTATTATAACAGATAAAAAAATGTAATGCCCCTTTCTGACATTACATTTTCATTCACAATGTTACAAAATTGTAATATTGTCCATTTCGTATTTTTATATGTTTATAATATTGCCCCCCCCACGTAGACTCTAACTAAAAAAGCTTACTACAATGGCAACAATTACAACGATGACAGGCAAATACGCAGTGGAATCCTTTCCCATTGATTGTTGATTGGGATGCAGCTTTACAAGTCGAAGTCTGGCAATCAGTCTGAAACAAAGATAACCTGCCATTGCTCCGATTACATTTGTAAGCAGATCGTTTATATCTGTTGCTCTATATAATGTGAACAATTGACTAATCTCAATAAAAACTGATAACCCCAGGCCGATAAAAAAAGTGTTTTTTGCACACTCATATATTCTACTGACGAGCGGAGCTAAAAATCCCAGCGGAATAAAAAGGAAAAAATTTAGCATAAAACTTAGGCTCAATCCGTCACTGAAAGGAATCAAATTTATGTTCGGATGAAAAATCGTTTCTCCAATCTGTAACACTCTAATATATTCGCTAAGCGTAGGCATCCCCACAATATTCGTCAGCATCAAACACAAATAGTAATACATTATCAGCAATGCAACCGAAGTCTTGATTTTAGGAATATCATGATTTTTCCGAAATATTACAACCAGAACGATTCCTACCAGAACAATTCCAATCAGGAAAACAGGCTTAACTGATAATAAATCTATAATACTCTCAAACATTCCGAGCTGTATTTTGACACTGGTTTGATTACTTGCTGCAATATCCATAATTTTCTCCCATCATATGTTCCAATTATACCTCGGCATAATTGTTGCGGGCGGCTGCCAGCTCTGCTGACATTGTACGTCTAAGCCGCTCAGTGGCTGGTCAATGAAAATATTTTGATCAAGTTCTACAAATAGAATAGTCCCCAAAAATTGAATTGTCCTTATGGATTCCTTTATTTTGTTTTAAGTTTTTAACTTTTTAACTTTCCACTGAAGAAAGAGGATGACTTTTGTTCTCCTGTTGGCTGTCAAATGTTACTCTTTACAGTTCATTACAGATGCCAATGCATTTACCTCGTGGAACATTCTGTATAACTCGCCTTCTTCATCACAATCCCACAGGCGGCCTAATATCTGTTCTGATGAAAGTACCACATCCGGATTTTCCATAAAGAGCCGCCCATATCCCTGCTTTTTCACTGCAAAAGAAAGTCCATTGATCAGGCTCAAATCATCCTCGACTAAAAATATCTGTTTCATTTGTTTGTCCTCTCCCATAGGTCTTATTATATTTCGCATGTGCCGACAACGCAAGTAGGCAGTATCTTACAATTTTGTAGTATTCGGAAGACTGATTTCTCTCAACAATTCTATTTACAGTATTTCTCCCTTTTTGAAACATTCCGCAATATACTCTCTCGACTGATAGTAAAAATCCGAATTATAACTCGAGATAGCTGTACTAATCCATGACCCATATTGTTGTTAAGGCTCTTGCTGTGTGAAAACTAATCTGATGAGTTGGTTTTTTGAATTTCGCCAACGCCCAAAAAGCCTCACGTGATATTTTCCCATCCACAAAATTCTGAACATAGTTAAAAATCGTATCATTCGCCATTGGTCCTTCTACAATATCATACTCATGTGCCTTACCTAATCGACATGCCACAATAAAATCAAGCCATTTTTCTGTCATTTCTGTGAACTTCAGAATTTTCAAAGATTCATCTTCTTTATATCTATACTCACTCACGATTCCATGCCCATCATAACGAACCGCCCACCGCTTCGCCTGTCCCACATACCTCTTCTATCAGTTATTATCCGATTCTATTTCATCCTATTAAATAGTTCTCATTTAATAAACGGAAGTTCCTTTCAAGTAAATCAAGTATATCACACCTTATCGTGCAAAAAAAATCTGGCTGTGCAAGAAAATTTTTCTTGCACAGCCAGATTTCTCTTTTTCCATTACCCTTCTAAAAATAGTTCCAATTCTATCCATTTTCGGAATAATGTCTGTCAAAAATTGCATCTTTCTATTTTCTCTTCCAGCATCTTTGCGACCCCGAAAAAATCAGAACAAATCTCGGAACAATACGGACGAATCTCCTCGGAAGGTTCTATGAGGTCCGGAATCATTATGGTCATGCAGCCCGCCGCATTCCCGGCGCGCACTCCATTCTCACTGTCTTCAAACACAAAACATTCTTCTGGTCTGCAGCCAATTTTTTCTGCAGCATAGAGAAAGACATCCGGTGCCGGCTTTCCATGCTCTACCTCAGAAGAGCTTACCACCTCGTCAAAATAAGCATAGATCTTCGCATTATGAAGATTGCGCTGGATTTGCTCCTTCCGGCTGCTGCTTGCGACCGCCATCTTCAGGCCCTTTTTCTGGAATAAGTCCAGTATCTCATATACTCCGGTCTTCACCGGTACCTCTTTCTCCAGTTTTTCCCGAACCAGTCTCATGCATTCCTCCACAATCTCCGTTCCGTCTTCTACATGATAGTGAGATTCTACCACATGACGCATATGCTCTCCTGCGGTTCCCGAGATTGCCTGTAAATAATCTTCCCCCAGTTCAACATTACGTTCTTTTGCGATTTCATGCCAGGACTCCTGGTGAATCCGTTCTGTATCAAACAGAACTCCGTCCATATCAAATATTGCTCCTTTATATTTCATTCTCTATCTTTTTCCTCCGGCTTTCTAATTCGATTGTCATCTCGTCCCGTATTCCATCCAATTTATAGAAATGGGTGAGCACTGCAATCAATATACATAATATAACAGGAATCCAAATAAAGCAAACCTCAATATAGGAAAGAGCCTTCTGTGACTGCACTGCATTTGCAACATAACCACCATTTTTCAGGAATACACCAATGATAAAACTGGTCAGTCCCATTCCGCCCTTTACAAAGAACCCCTGGAAAGCTGCGATCAGACCTGCCACGCTGGCATTCTTTTTATACTCAGAATAGTCAATGACATCCGGCTGCATAGAAAATGTAATGCCAAATACTCCATAGATTCCAAGCCCGGTGATTACCAGTCCAATAAGAAGACATGCGGCAGAGTTCCGTCCGATGAACAACACCATATCACCAATGACATACAAAATAATACTAAAGAACATCAGATTCTTCTTGCTGAATTTCTTCTCAAGTATGGGAAGCAATAACAGCATCGGAAGTCCGGATAGGATTCCAAGGATACCGACCAGCGATAACCATTCCGTTCGTCCCAGATTGTATTTAAAGTAGTAGATAACAGTTGTGCTTCTAACTACGTATAGAGAGAAATAGAATAAGTTTAAAAGAAACAAAATCCAGGCTTGTCCGGTCAATCCTTTAAAATCATCTTTCAAAGAGGAGTGCTTCTGATTAATGGTCGGAGGCACTACTTCCTTGGTGTTGGCAAAGGTCAAAAAGAAAATAAGCATGGCTGCAATCCCATAGATTGTCATTGTGATAAAGTATCCCCTGGCTTCATTTCCTTTTCCGAAGAACTGTACCAGTGGAGCCGTGATCGTCATAACAATTGCTGTTCCCGCCATTGCACAGATCATTCTTGTGGATACCAGAACATCTCTTTCATGAATGTCAGAGGTCAGCCTCGGAACTATCGTATTCAGTGGAATATTTACTACCGTATATGCTGTACACAATAAACAATATGTAACATATGCCCAGACCAGTTTTCCGCCGGTTCCTAAATCCGGTATAAAAAATGTCAGCATCGTAAAGACAGCAAATGGAACTGCACCAAACAAAAAGTATGGTCTTCCCTGTCCCCATCGGGTATGTGTTCTATCCACAATCAGTCCCATCCCGGTATCTGTTAATGCGTCAATAAATTTTGTGACCAGCATCATTGTTCCTGCTGCAGCTGCCGTAATTCCAAATACATCTGTATAAAAAACCATAAGATAGGAAGCCATTGTACTAAAAACAAGATTGCACCCAAGATCTCCTATTCCATATCCAATACGTTTTCTCCATTTCTCCATTTGTTACCTCTTTCTGTTTACCAGTCCATTGCCGCGATTGCTGACTGTTCAATAATAAGTCCTGATTTATAGTGTTCCATAAACGTGTGAAATCCTTTTACATCCTCTTCATATGGCGCGATTGTCTCACCTGAGAGCTCTACAAAAATCCTGTTTTCCAGATACTCTTCCAGTTTTTCGCCTGGATGCTTTGCGATCAGAAATGCTGCAAGAAGTGCAATTCCCCATGCGCCGCCCTCGCTTGCCGTATCCATAACCGTAACAGGAGCATTTACCGCTGCTGCCAGATAACGCTGGCCTACGCCCTTTGTCTTAAAAAATCCACCGTGTCCTGTGATGCGTTCTACCTTTACCTTTTCATCCTCCATCAGAATATCAAGGCCGAGTTTTACTGCACCAAGGGATGTATATAAATGTACCTTCATAAAGTTTGCAAGACTAAATCTGCTCTCCGCCGTTCTAAGAAATGCCAGGCGACCTTCGTTGAGCATGGTGATGTTCTCCCCGGAGTAATATCCATATGCAAGGAGCCCTCCACAGTCCGCATCTCCCTCCAGTGCCTTTGTGTACAGCTTCTGAAACAGCTCGCCCTGATTAGTCTTTATTCCCATCATTTCTGCAAATTCGCCAAACAGAGAGACCCATGCATTTAAGTCCGAAGTTCCGTTATTTGCATGAGACATGGCACATGGAAATCCTGTGGGTGTGGTAACCATATCAATTTCTCTGTAGACCTTGCTCAGTTGTTTTTCTAATACAATCATGGCAAATGTACTGGTTCCTGCAGATACGTTTCCGGTTCCCGGCGCGACTGAATTCGTTGCGACCATTCCAGTTCCGGCGTCTCCTTCCGGCGCACATAACGGAATCCCCGGCTGCAGGAGTCCACTCTCATCAAGAAATGCCGCTCCCTCTTTTGTCAGCGTTCCGGCCTCCTCACCTGCCACCAGCACCTTCGGGAAGATGTCCTCCACTTTCCATGAATATCCATATGGTTCCAGCAATGCGTTGAATTTGTTCATCATTTCCGCATTATAATCATTTTTCTCTGAATCGATTGGAAACATTCCTGCTGCATCTCCTACTCCGATGACACGCTCACCGGTAAGTTTCAGGTGAATGTATGCACTGAGTGTAGATACAAAGTCCAGATCCTTTACATGTGCCTCCCCATCCAGAATCCTCTGGTAAAGATGGGCTGCGCTCCAGCGCAGGGGAATGTTGAATTCTAACAGCTCTGTAAGCTCATCTGCTGCCTTCTGTGTATTGGTATTGCGCCAGGTCTGAAATGGTGCAATCTGCTTTCCATCTTTATCCAGTGCCATATATCCGTGCATCATCGCACTGACACCGATTGCTCCGATGTTCTGAAGCTTTATATTGTATGTCTCCTCTACATTCTCTCTCAGGGAGCTGTAGCATCCGCGCACTCCCCTATGGATTTCTTCCAGACTATAGGTCCAGATATTATCAACCAGTGAATTTTCCCAGTCATAGATTCCAACGGCAAGTACATTTCCTTCCAGATCAACCAGAACTCCTTTGATTCTGGTGGAACCAAGTTCAATACCAAGTGCTGTTTTCCCATTTACAATTGTCTCTTTTTTATTCATTTGCTCCCTCTCTTTTCTTTTCATAAGCAGCACATTGACGTGCGCATAGATCATCACTCTTACAGTGAATGACAGTATTTAACATTTCTAATGATAGAACATGCCGGAGCAGACCATCTTATCTGCTCCGGCATCCCCTTTGGTTTTCGTAAAATCTGTGCAGAATCAATACGATGAAGCAGGTGCCTTAGAAACAGGTAAATGCACCATCAATTGTAAAATCAGAACCGGTTGTAAAGGTACTTGTATCTCCTGCAAGGTAAACACAGATTGACTCCAACTCTTCTGGTTTTCCCATTCTTCCCATTGGAGCCATCTCATTCCACTGCTCAATCAACGGAATTAATGTAGGTGAATTCAGGGTCAATTCTGTTCCAATGTATCCTGGACTGATGCTGTTGACACGAACGCCTCTCTTTGCCCACTCGATTGCCAGTGACTTTGTCAGCTGAATGACTGCTGCCTTGGAAGCGTTGTATGCGCACTGCGGTTGTGGAACATTGACGATATGTGCTGACATGGAAGCTGTGTTAATGATAGAACCACCACCGTTGGCAAACATATACTTTCCTGCTGCAATGTCTGTAAGGAAGATTCCGTTCAGGTTGATGTCGATCACTTTAGACCACTGTTCGTATGTCATCTCCTCTGCCGGTGCATTGATGCAGATACCTGCGTTGTTGTGGCAGAAGTCAAGTCCGCCGAGTTCTGCTACAACCTGCTCTACCATTGCATCCACCTGCTCTTTATTCGTGCAGTCGGTCTTGATTGCAATGACCTTTCTTCCAGTTTTCTCTGCCAGTTCTTTTGCTGTCTTCTGTGCCTCTTCAAAATCCAGATCCACGATAGCGACATCAGCGCCTGCTTCTGCAAATGCTGTAGCCGTACATTTTCCGATTCCTCTTGCTGCTCCTGTTACAAATCCTTTTTTTCCATCCATTTTCATTTTTTCAATAATTCCCATTGTTTTTTCTCCTTTTCTTTGAACCTTTTTTTGATTTTATTTTTGCTCTTTGATTTTGAAATACATTTTACGTTTTTATTTTGTAAAATGATTTATCAAATTGTAGTTACATAATAATCCCTAAACGCTTTTTAGTCAATCCGTAATATTTTCCAATAAATTAACCATTTTTTTGTCTAAATTTTACAATGGTTTTCCAGTTCTATTCGTGCTATGATGAAATTTACAAAATAATTTTACAAAATGGAGCGTTGCAATATGAAAAATAGCATTACACCGAATCAGATCAAACAGAACAACAGAAATCTGATCTATCATTATATATATCAGCATAGGAAAGTATCCCAGCAGGATATCTGCTACGATCTCCGCCTGAGCCGCCCTACCGTTACCACCAACCTGTCTGCACTGGAGCAGGATGGATTAATTGAAAAAAACGGACAAATCAGCACCGATTATGTCGGAAGGAAGGCTGCCGCCTACTCTATCGTCCCCGATCGGCGAATCAGTATTGGGGTTGAGATTTTAAAGAATGAAGTGAAGATCATCTTCGTCAATTTATACGGTGAGAAAATCGACCGTCTTGTATTTGCGGTTGACTTCACAAAAGAAGAATCTTATTTCAAAATAGTCAGTGAGAGAATTCTGGAATTTAAGAATAAGCTGAATATCAGTGAGGAACAGATTTTAGGAATTGGTTTTGCGATGCAGGGATTGGTTTCACCCGACAGACGCACTGTCATCTATGGTAAGATTCTCTCATGCACCGGACTTTCGATTGACGAGTTTACAAGGTATCTTCCATATCCATGCTGTTTTCTCCACGATGCGGAATGTGCCGCCATCTCGGAAATGTGGGTATCTCCTGAGCTGCAAAGCGCTTTCTATCTTTCCATCAGCAAACATCTTGGTGCCGCTGTCATCAGCAACAGAGAGATTCTCTCTGGAATGCACGGACACAGTGCTACCATCGAACATATTCAGATGGAACCAGATGGTGACTTATGCTATTGCGGAAAAAGGGGATGTATGGAGACACTTTGCTCCCTAAACGTTCTGCTGTCCAATGAGGAATCTCTGGATGATTTTTTCACACATCTCAGACAGCAGGAAGAACCTTATCAGATTCGCTGGGAACAATTCCTCACTCATCTGGCCAGAGCGATCAATATGCTCCACCTGATTCATGACACGGACTACATTCTCGGCGGATACCTTGCGCCTTACCTTCGCACGGAGGACCTTAACTTTCTTCACCAGGAAATCAGCCATATGACGTCATTCCCTGAGACGCAGGACTTCCTGCTGATCAGCAAAATGCCTACACATAACATTACAATCGGAGCTGCGCTGCCTTATATCCAGACATTTCTGAATACCAGCACGCTTTCATCTGTATGAAAAAAACTATAATCATAAGATACTTCCGTCAAAGCGGATCTTTGCAATTCGCTTTGCTGCTTGATGCAATCAAAAAAGATATCCCATGCTTCAACTTGAAAGCATGAGATATCTTTTTTATAATTCATCCTAAATGGTGGAAATGCCTGACGATAGCAGACATTTTCATTATTTACAATACTTTTCCTTTAATTCTTTTACTTTTTCCTCATACACCTGATTCTGTTTCTGCTGCACAAGCTGTCCTTTGATTGCAGAAGCAACCTCCTCATAAGACTGTGCGGAAGCTTCGTTCTTCCCTTCCACCTTAATCAGATGATAACCGAATTGTGTTTTAATCGGTTCTGTAATCTTTCCAATCTCACTTGCAAATGCCGCTGTTTCAAATTCCGGAACCATCTGGCCTCTCTGGAATTCTCCGAGATTTCCGCCCTGCTCCTTTGATGGACAGGTAGAGTACTCTTTTGCAGCATCCTCAAAACTGATTTCTCCAGCTTCGATTTTGGTGTGCACATCTTTGATCTCCTCTTCCGATTCCATCAGAATATGTTTTGCACTGACCGTCTCCGGCTTGTTGAAGTTATCCTTGTTGGCCTCGAAATATGCTTTTGCTTCTTCATCAGAAACCTCGATGTTTGTGAGAAGCTTCTGCATTGCCATCTGACCAAGAACATCCCTTCTGGCATTTGCCATGATTTTGTTAAATTCTTCTGTTTGATCTAATTTCTCATCCTCTGCCAGCTGCGCAAATAAGTAGATAGAAACAAACTGGTCAACAAAATATTGTCTTGCAGACGGGTCCTGAAGGTAAGCCTGTTGCTCCTGTGGGATCGTTCTTGCAAATGCATCAAAATCTGCCTGCGTAATCTCTTTTCCGGCAACTACGGCCAGTACATTGTTTTCACTCATGATATTTCTCCAATTCTATTGTTTTTATATTGCTTTTTTGTATTGCTCTATTGTAGAGGATATCTACGAATTTGTAAAGTTTTTCATCAGTTTCCCTACCATCTTCTCATTTATTGGAAGAAATACGCCTGCAACCGGGCCAACCAAAAAAGCACAGATAATGGTTCCAATTCCAAAGGAACCACCCAGCAGGAACCCAATCATGACAAATGAAAAATCTACTATAATACGCACAACGCTAAACTTTTTATGTAATTTGTCGCTAAGAACCACCGCCACAAGATCATTTGGTCCGGTTCCTGCATCCGATTTAATTACAATAGTCATTCCATAAGCTAAAATCCCACAGCCAATTGCAAGGACGATGATTTTGAAAGCAAGAGAACGCTCCCCCAGTGACAAAAATCCCAGAATATATGTAAAAAAATCAATAATCGGACCTCCACAGATCATACAGAGAATCGTGCCGACCTTAATGTAGCTTCGGTCCACAAACAGCAATACAATTATAATCAAAAAGCATAGCATGATATGTGTTTTTCCGTGAGAAAGAAGGCTCCATCCTGTCACTTCTGACAAGGTTCGAAACATCCCCTGTACCAAAACATTAAATGGGTCTGCCCCCAGATCTGCCAGCAAAAACAGTGTCACACCCAAATGGGCTATGATCAATCCCACTAATAGAATTATGATTCGCAATACCATCTCTTTTATGCTTCTTTTCATATTCCCTCCTAAGGTTAAATTCTGACATTATCATTCATTTTGTCAGTTCTTCATCTCGTCCTCCGCAGAGCGTTCAATATGCATGGCCAGATATCCAATCTCAATCTCATCAAAATGACACTTAAGGCTCTGCCCGATCTCATCACAGATTTTCCTGGCAGTGTCAAATGCCTTCGGATACTTCACTTCCATATAATCATTCATGTTCACTTTCAGCTTTTCTCCTTTGATGACCCGGGCAACCATGTAACGTACATGATTCATCAAACGATTATAGGCCAGCGTGGACACATCAATTTTCTTTCCGGTTTCCTGTTCTACAAGTGAGACACATTCCCTGACAGCTCTCGCCATCTGCATAGACTGGGATACCTTCTCCGCATCAATTGCAGAATGAATATGTAATGCAATATATCCAACCTCGTGCTCATCAATCTGAATATTCATCCGCTCCATAATGAGCGGCTTTAAGCATTCTGCCACTTTATATTCTTTGTAGAACAGCACCTTGATATCATCGGTCAGTGGATTACTGATCTGCTCCTGATTCTGAATACGCTTTAGGGCATACTCTATGTGGTCCGCCATCGGGAAAAGTATAGTCCGGTCGATGGTTCCGAATTCTTTTTCCGCTTCATTTAAAACAATGTCTGCCAATTCCAGGCAAATCGGTGCCACCGACTTGAGGATGCTTTTTGCATCCCCGCGCTCGGTCACTTCCTTTAAAGAATATACCGTATCACCTGGTCTTTTTTCAATCTGCTGACTGACTTTTTTTCCAAAGCCCACACCTTTCCCCATCATCAGGTACTCTTGATTGTCCTCCGACCAGATTGCAATTACGGAGTTATGATTCAATACTTTTCCCACTCTATACATGACTTTCCCGCTCATACTCTTCTCCACATTCAGTGATTGCAACGCATTTTATTCGCAGATATCAATTGCAAATAATGCCTCGCCAGCTTCAATATCTCCTTCTTTTAACAGGCGGATGTTTTGGTTATCTTCCATCTCTGTACAAAGGACCGGTGTTGCTACAGAAGGAGCATGCTCCTTCAGATAATCCAGGTCCAGCTCCAACATTGGCTGGCCCTTCTGAACCTTCTGACCGTTTTCTACCAGTACTTTAAAACCTTCTCCATTCAGCTTCACGGTATCGATACCAACATGAATCAGCAGGCTGATTCCGGAATCTGTCATGAATCCAACCGCATGTTTTGTCTCAAATACAAATGCCACTTCTCCATCTTCCGGTGCTCTCACAATCGCATCCTCTGGCGTCACCACGGCGCCGTCTCCCATCATCTTACCTGCAAATGCCTCATCCGGCGTTGTGGAAAGATCTGCCGCCACGCCTTTGATCGGACTGGATATAATAATAGATTTTACTACTTTCGCCGCTTTTTTTGTTGCTTTTTCTTCTGCTGCTCCCTCTTCGACCGCTTCATTTGTATACTCCTCATCCGGTGCTGTCTCCAGATAGTCTTCCAGATTTGACTTGATTACTGTTACATTTGGTCCGTAAATTACCTGAACGCCATTTCCTTTATGAACAACACCGGAAGCTCCCGTACTTTTGAGCATCGCATCATTGACCAGCTCTGCCTTTATGACTGTACAACGCAGCCTTGTTGCACAGCAGTCTACGTCGCTGATATTTCTCTTTCCGCCAAGTCCTCTCGTGATAGCTGCACTAACCGGATCAGTCTCGACCTGATCAGCGGCTGCCTCTCCTGTCTTGCGGGCATTGACATCTGCCTTTGTATATAGTTTTGTCTCTACATCATCGTCTTCTCTGCCAGGTGTCTTAAAATCAAACTTCTTGATCATAAATTTGAAAATGAAATAATATAAGAAGAAGTAAAGAATACCCACCGGAATCACCATAAGCCAGCTTGTCTTTTCATTTCCCTGCAGGATACCAAACAGAAAGAAATCCAGAAATCCGCCAGAGAAGGTAAGTCCAATCGCAATATTAAGCATATGTGCGATCATGTATGCGGAACCTGCAAGTACGACCTGAACTGCAAATAGTGCAGGTGCCACGAACAGGAACGAGAATTCCAACGGTTCTGTGATTCCGGTAAACATACATGCAAGTGCTGCCGAAAGCAATAATCCGCCTGCTGCCTTTTTCTTTTCCGGTTTTGCACACTGATACATTGCAAGTGCTGCTCCAGGAAGTCCAAAGATCATGAAAATGAACTCGCCAGAGAAATATCTGGTTGCATCCGCACTGAAATGGACAATATTGGCCGAGTCAGCTAACTGTGCAAAGAAAATGTTCTGTCCGCCCTCTACCATCTTTCCGGCAACGTCCATTGTTCCACCGACAGCAGTCTGCCAGAATGGCATATAAAATACATGATGAAGTCCAAAAGGAATCAACGCTCTCTTAATCAATCCGAAAACTAAAGTCCCGATATAACCGCTTCCTGTCACAAGACCGCCTAATGCATAAATTCCATTCTGTACCGGCGGCCACACAAAATAAAGTCCGATTCCGACAAACATATAAACAACCGTTGAAATAATCGGAACAAATCTCGTTCCACCAAAGAATGACAGGGCATTCGGCAGGGCAATCTTATAAAAACGGTTGTGAAGTGCTGCTACACCTAGTCCTACTATGATACCACCAAACACCCCCAACTGCAATGTCTGGATACCACAGGAAGAAGTAATCGTCCCCTCTAATACGTCTTTTGCGATCTCTCCGTCAACAATCTTCCCATTGATGATCAGCATCGCATTGATTGCCGTATTCATTACAAAATATGCAATCATCGCCGCCAGCGCCGCAACTTCCTTCTCTTTCCTGGCCATTCCGATTGCTACGCCAACCGCGAAGATCAGCGGCAGGTTGGCAAAGATGACATTTCCCACCTGGTTCATAATAACAAGCAGCGCATGAAGAATTGTTCCATCTCCAAGAACTCCTGTCAGTCCATAAGTCTCAATCGTAGTTGCATTGGTAAAGGAACTACCGATTCCAAGCAGCAGTCCTGCTACCGGAAGAATTGCGATTGGGAGCATAAAGCTTCGTCCAACACGCTGCAAAACACCAAAAATTTTGTCTTTCATCTTTCTCTCTCCTTTTCATCTCTGAGGAATGATGCATATTCATGGTCCTGCGCCCGGACGCAAAAAAAGACATCAATACACATAAACATCCCTTTCATGTTATGTATAGTGAATGCCTTCCGAAAAGTTACATACTATGTTAGATAGGTTAACATTAACTTTACTGTCTGTCAAGCCTGTTTTTCTATATGTAGAGACAACCTGTTTTTCTATATGTAGAGACAAATAATTGATTATCCATTCCAGATAGTGCATACTCAACCATCTGTGAACCTTTATCTGTACACAGAAGTATTCCAA